>JAUVXS010000009.1 GCA_030603485.1 Dehalococcoidia bacterium | reverse complement strand
TCGTAATTCATCTTCATTTAACTCGGTGTTTTTCCTCCCATTAATATATATCTCTCCCTCGGTAATGGAGATAAGGCGGTTTATCATTTTCATGGTAGTGGTCTTTCCACACCCTGAAGGGCCCAATAATACACACAACTCGCCTTCATCCACCTCAAAGCTTATATTCTTTACCGCTTGGGTTCCATCGGGATAGACCTTGCTAACCCGGTCTAGCTTAATCATCCCTCACCTCCTCTTTAATCCTTTGGGGGTAACCCATCCTTCCACGCGGTACATAAGGAGGTCGGCCAGGATACCCAGAATGGCAACGGTAACTCCCCCTACAATAATCAAATCCATTCGGGCGTTTCTTAACCCCCAGCGTATCAGCGTTCCCAACCCACCCGAGCCAACAAAGGCGGCAATTGCCGCAATGGCGATTGTCGCCACGATGGCCGTCCTCAAACCAGCCATAATAACCGGGAAGGCAAGGGGGAGCTTAACCCTGAAAAGCAGTTGGTTTTCACTCATTCCCATCCCCTTGCCCGCCTCGATTATCGGTGGATCAACCGCGCGAATGGCGGTATAGGTGTTGCGCACTATAGGTAGCTGGGCGTAGATAACCAGGGCAATGATGGCGGGAAGGAATCCCAGAGCTGGCAATTTCAAACCGCTAAGAATAGCTATGAGCAACCCAAACAGAGCCAGACTGGGAATGGTCATGGCTATCTCCGCCAGGTAGAGCACGGTATCGGCCATGTTCTCTCTACCTTTACCGGCAATGTAAATTCCCAATGGCACCCCTAGAACGACTGCTATGACACAGGCAACAACAACCATCTGGAGGTGCTCCAGGGTCAAGGATACCATCCTCTCCGGGTGTTGGACTAGAAATTGCCAGGCCCCTATTAATCCTTCCACCCCCTTTATCCTTTAATTCATTCCTCTATCAAGCCATGCTCAATCAAGTACTCCTGGGCAACCTCTTCGGGCAGCATTCCCTCAAAGTCCACCTTGTGATTAAGTTCCTGCCAAACTATCTGGCATTCAGCCACTATCTCGGGCGTGGCCGATTGGCCTCCGCCGGGGAAGGTTGACACCAGCTCATCAAGAACATTGGCGATGTCCGGATGTTCCTCCAGGACCTCGTCCCTGACGGAGGGCGTCATATCATATGGCGGGAAGAACGCCTGATCATCCGCATATACATGTAAGCCATATTCCGCCATGTTGGAATCGGTGGCAAAGACCATACCCACATCAACTTGCTTTTCTGCCAAAGCTACCAATGTCAGCCCCGCCTCCACGGCAAGCACGTAATCTGGATCGACCTCGAAATCGTAGTGCTCCTGGAATGCTGGCAGGCCGTCAGGACGAACTTCCCATTCGAGGGTGATAGACATATGGATCTCTTCATCGTTTTGCCGGTAAAGCTCCGCCAGATCGGAAAGAGTCGATAAGTTGTGCGCCCCCACGAATTCAGGCCAGGAGGCAAAGGCATAGGTGTTGTTATTCCAGAGGGGGTCCAGCCAGGTTATATTGTTGGCCGCGTCTCTCTCCCTCACCAGCTGGTAAAGCTCGTTGTTATCAACACCCGGTTCGTACTCCTGGCCGAAATGGACCATCCAGGCTGTCCCGGTATATTCGGCAATAACATCAAGCTGGCCGGCCTCGATACCGTCTCTGAGTGCTGCAGTGCCGAGGCCGTCTACCAACTCGACCCTGACGCCCTCAAAACGTTCCTCCAGGAGCTGGGCCATCATCTCGCCGACAATAAGCTGCTCGGTAAACCCTTTACTTCCCACTCTTATTGTTGGTACCGGCGTCCGCAACACCAGCACCAAGACCACAGCAATAACCACAACTGCCGCCACACTTATAATGATTCGTTTACGCATTTCTTTGCCTCCTCTTTTTTGTATTTAGTGAGAGATTTTCTTGGAATTTGGTAAATGAAAACCGGAATCTCTTCGCGCACCCCACCTCTCCAATCTGTTGTCCCTTTATTCTACCAGCTTACCTCATGTCTCACCCCCCATTGTTCAGTAGTAAGAGGTTAGTTTTTCCAAAACTGACTTAATCTATAGTATACCACGACCCGCTGTCAAGCGTCAGAAGCAACAGCATCACAAGCAGCAAAAATTCATTGACGGGAAACAGCAGGTAAAGTAAAATTCGTGTCAATGTACACCAAGGCTGTGCTCGACAATGGCTTGAGAGTTATCACCAGTACTATGCCCCATAGCCGCTCGGTATGCCTTGGCATCCTCGTAGGTGCCGGTTCCTGTTACGAAAGTAAAGAGGAGGCGGGCATCTCCCATTTCGCCGAGCATTTATTCTTCAAAGGCACACAGCGGCGACCAACATCTAAAGAGATAACTCAGGATATTGAAGGCGTTGGTGGCATAATCAATGGTGGCACAGACAAGGAGGTAACTCTCTTCTGGTGCAAGGTTGCCAGTTCCCACTTTCCTATTGCCCTTGACGTGCTATCCGATCTCTTGCTCAATTCTCGCTTTGATGACAAAGAGATAGAGCAAGAGCGTCGGATCATCAGCGAGGAAATCAATATGAATATGGACCTCCCCCAGCAGAGGATAAACATGCTAATAGACGAGCTGTTATGGCCAGACCAACCTCTGGGACGCGAGGTCATTGGATACAAAGAAACGGTATCTTCGCTAGCAAGGGAGCACCTATTAAACTACGTTGCTCGCAGATATATGCCCAATAACACCGTGATCAGCATTGCTGGCAACATACAGCATGAAGATGCAGTGGCTCAAATCGAGCCCCTTTTCGATAAATGGGCTGCGGGTGAGCTACTGACTGGCTATATAACTAATGACAAGCAAACGGAAGTAAGATTGCGTATCGAGCCCAGAGATATCGAGCAAGCGCATCTTTGCCTCGCTGTTCACGGCTTTTCTCGCTCCCACCCGCAACGTTTTACCCTTGACTTGCTTAACACAGTGCTTGGCAGTGGCATGAGCAGTCGCCTATTTACAGAGATACGAGAACATAAAGGGCTAGCCTATGATATTGGCAGTTATACCGAGCACTTCCTTAACTCGGGGTCATTCAGCATTTATGCTGGCGTTGACCCCGAGAAGATAGAAACTGCCGTGGCGGCCATCCTCGGAGAGCTATCTAAGATTAGACAGGGAATTACCGCCGGTGAGCTTACCAGAGCTAAAGAATTGTCAAAAGGAAGATTATATTTGCGGTTTGAGGATAGCCAAAATGTAGCGCTATGGTATGGTAGCCAGGAAATACTGACGCAGCAAATCCTGGACATAGACGATGTTATTTCTATTGTGGAAGCCATTACCGTAGATGAGCTCAAAGAGGTAGCCGAGGAGATTATAACCGATAGCGGGCTTAATTTGGCTGTAACAGGGCCGATTAAGGAAGCTGAGTCTTATCGAAAAAGTCTTATCGAACTAGTATTATCAAAGAAAAGCATTTAAGGCAATTGCCTAAAATCTAAGGTCATAAAGGAAGAACCGTCCCCGGGACGGTTCTTCCTGTTCTTGGTGAATTAAGTTGAATTCCAGCCATAGAGGCTACATCATGCCCTCGTATCCTCCTCCTGGTGGCATCGCCGGCATCTTTTCCTTCTCAGGAATGTCGGTTACCAGGGACTCCGTAGTCAAAATCATAGTGGCAATGCTAGCAGCGTTCTGTAGAGCGCTCCTGGTGACCTTGAGTGGGTCTACAATACCCCTTTCTATCATATTTACACCCAATTCGTCTTTGAAGGCGTCGTAACCTATGCCCGGCTTGCTTCCCTTAACCTCATTTATCACCACTGAGCCCTCCCGGCCGCTATTTCCAGCGATGCACCTCAGGGGCTCCTCCATGGCTCGTTTCAAGATATTCGCCCCAGTAGCCTCATCACCCACCAACTTGAGCTTTTTCAGGGCCGGTAAGGCATTGAGCAAAGCAACACCACCACCAGGCAGGATACCTTCTTCCACAGCAGCGCGAGTAGCTGACAGGGCATCCTCTACACGGTGTTTTTTCTCCTTGAGCTCTGTTTCCGTAGCCCCACCTACCTTAATCACTGCCACGCCACCCGCTATTTTAGCCAGTCTTTCCTGTAGTTTTTCCTTATCATAATCTGAGGTGCTTATATCTATCTCAGTCCTGATTTGTTTGATTCGAGCCTCAATATCTTTGGCCTCGCCCTTGCCTTCGACAATGGTGGTATTATCTTTATCAGCAATCACCCTTCTGGCTCGCCCTAAATCCTCCACGGTCACCGAATCTAATTTCCTGCCAATTTCTTCAGATATGACGGTGCCTCCGGTAAAAACGGCTATATCCTGAAGCATGGCCTTTCTCCTGTCGCCAAAGCCAGGTGCTTTAATCGCCAGGGGAGATAAAGTACCCCTCAGCTTATTAACCACTAGCGTAGCCAGGGATTCACCTTCGACATCTTCAGCAATAATGACCAGATTCTTGGACATTTGAACAATCTTTTCCAGAGCGGGTAAGATATCGTTTATGGCGGAAATTTTCTTGTCGGTGATGAGAATGTATGGGTCTTCTAGCTCTGCCCTCATTTGTTCGGCATTGGTGATGAAGTAAGGGCTAATGTAACCACGATCAAACTTCATCCCTTCAACAAACTCGGTCTCAAATTGCAGTCCTTTGCCTTCTTCGACAGTGATAACACCATCTTTGCCCACCTTTTCCATAACGTCAGCAATCAAATTGCCAATTTCTGGGTCAATAGCTGATATAGCGGCTACCTGAGCTACCTGCTCTTTACCGGCCACCGGTGTAGACATTTTCTTGAGCTCATTAACTAAAGCCTCTACCCCTTTATCAATCCCGCGCTTTAGAGACATGGAATCAGTTCCAGCGGCAATGTTCTTGAAGCCCTCACTAATAATAGCCTGGGCGATAATAGTGGATGTACTGGTGCCATCGCCACATTGGTCGTTAGTTTTCGTGGCTGCTTGCTTTACTAGCTGCACCCCCATATTCTCAAACGGATCGGGTAACTCTATTTCCTTGGCTATAGAAACGCCGTCGTTGAGAACCGAAGGAGCACCCCATTTCTTATCCAGTGCTACCGGCCGCCCGCGTGGTCCCAGAGTCACTCTGATAGCATCAGTAAGGGTATCCACGCCGTTCTTTAATGATTTCCTTGCTTCCTCGCCGAAAATAATTTGTTTTGCCATTCGCTTACCTCCTTTTCTTAACTCTTTTTGCCCAGAATATCGCCCTCACGCATGATGACCAGATCTTCATCATCCAGCTTAAACTCGGTGCCAGCGTATTTGGAATAAATAACCTTGTCTCCCTTCTTCACCTCCATGGCAATGCGTTTGCCATCTTCAGTCAACCTGCCCGGACCGACAGCGATAATTTTCCCCTCCTGGGGCTTTTCTTGGGCTGTATCTGGTAAAACTATCCCTCCCTTGCTTACTTCTTCCTTGGGTGGGGGTTTTATCACTACCCTATCTCCCAAAGGTTCAATTTTAGCCATATTTCCTCCTTTCCTGTATTTATTTTAGCACTCTATCCTTGAGATTGCTAACTTTCCATTATATCAAGAAATACTAAAAATGCAAAAGGTTTTTGCGAGAAATTGGCAATCTTTTCTTGAATTATTACACTAAACCGTGTATAATTTTAGAGAGATGGAGCGAAGAAAAAAGAAAAGAAGACAGTGGAGTAAAGAGGAGGTCCGGGCGCTGAGGCAACACCTGAACTTAACTCAAGCAAGGCTAGCCGAGGAATTAGGCACCCGGCAGCAGACAATCAGCGAATGGGAAAAGGGGATGTATCGACCTCGCGGAGCATCGGCTACCTTGCTCAGCATAGTTGCTGAGCGTAGTGGCTTCACTTACAAAGTCGGAGAGAAGCATGATGAGTCAAATTAAGGTCGGCTGCTGCGGTTTTTTCAGAGGCAAGCGGAAATATTGTGAGCAATGCTCTAAGGTTTAAACGATTGATATTAATTGACAGGTAATTTTTTTACGCCATGATTACACGTAATCGGATAAATTTCTCGGAAAAACAAGCGGCTCTAATATGGCAGCAAGTGGTAGGACAGGACCTGACATCCTCAGAAGACGAGCTAGTCAGTGTAGTCTATCCTGGAAGAATTAATGGCGATAGCGGCCCCGATTTTCGGGATGCAGTTATCGTCAATAAATCTCATTTGACGAAAGGAAACGTAGAGGTTCACGTTAAATCCAGTGATTGGTATAGCCATGAACATCATGCCGATGCTGAATATAATAATGTCATCCTTCATGTTGTTATGTGGCATGAGTGCAATTCAGCCACCTTACTAGAAAGCGGCAATTCAGTTCCCGTGCTATGTCTGGCCAAGGCATTGCAGCACCAAGCCTACTTGCTACCTTACCTGCTTCCTTGCTTCCAGATACTGAACCACTTGGATAGACAAACCTTGGGCAAGCTATTGAACACTGCCGGTGAAGAAAGGTTTAAGCAAAAGGCAATGCATTTTCAAGCCGAGATTCTTCGTTTCGCTCAGAAGGAAGAGGCGGGGCAGGTGCTTTTCCGAGGTATGATGAGGGCCCTGGGTTATGCAAAAAACACAAAGCCCTTTGAAAACCTTGCTGACAGAATACCCCTCAACTCCATCGAATCCAGAGCAGGCTTGGCCCAAAAACAAGCTTTGTTGTTAGGCACAGCCGGTTTATTACCTTCTCAAAGATGGCCAGGAAAGCTTTCCAGGGAAAAAGAAGTCCAAGAATTGGAGCAAATATGGCAATCAGCAGGTAAAAAAGTTGAACCCATGAAAGCAAGTGACTGGAACTTATCACGCATATATCCCAACAATTCCCCAGTGCGACGCATTGTCGCCCAGAGCTACCTTCTCGAGCGTTACTGCGAAGGAACTTATCCTGAGCCTGTCGAAGGAAAACTCCTGGCAGGGATATTGCAGCTAGTGAAAGAGGTACCCCTGTCCGGCGGGCACCGCGTGTTGGAGAACGGCCTGACTGCGGCTGGCGATGGCTACTGGCGGGACCATTTCGATTTTGATGTCAAAAGTAAAACAAAGATATCAGCTCTTTTGGGAACCAGTAAAGCCGGTGAAATTGCAGTAAACGTTATATTGCCCTTTGCTTTTTCCTGGGGAGAGCTAGCCAATGAGGCAAGACTAGTAGATAAAGCTATTGAGCTTTACCGTAACTATCCCAGATTGGCTGGGAATTGTATAACACGCCATATGACGAAACAACTTTGCCTTGAAGAGTCTTTTGATTTCACTGCCTGTCATCAGCAAGGACTCATTCACATCTTCAGGAACTACTGCCGAGAAGGAAGATGTTCACATTGTCCTCTGGCTAGTTGAGAAATACTGAGGTGTCGGCTTAAAAATCGTCGACCCAGCCGACAACCCCCGAGCCAGTATTCATGCAGGTGAGGGCAACGTCTTTACTGAACTCCATGCCGTACCCGTGAATACCGTTAAGGTCATCCACGGATCTCTGTCCCTTGTTTATCGCCTCCTCGATTGCTGTTTTGAGAATCACGAATTCGTCCTGGAGGCGTTTTGCTTCCATCTCCAATTCTTTATTCCCTCTACTGATGTTTACCTTCAGTATTAAAATCTTAATTGAAGTTCCATAGCCTGTCTATGACCCAAAAGTTCTACGCTTGGGCATCAAGGTTTTCTTGCTATAGCCTAAAAGTCCTATGTAGAGGGATTTTTCACCCCGGATCTAAAGGTAAAATGGACTTAATTGAACAAAGTAAATAGCCAAATAGTCCCGGCACAAAAATTTCAAAATAGGGTTTAATTATTTACCCTAAAAAACGAAGTTTTTAGAAAGCTGCTGAAGGGGTCAACCAAGACTAAGGCTGGGCACTACATCCAGGTCATAACCGCTTATCCTGCCAGCCTGGAAGTGATAATAACCACAAGCAGCCACCATAGCAGCATTATCAGTACATAAGTGGGGAGGGGGAATAAGAACAGAAACTGGCGCGTTGGCAATGAAATGCTGAGTTAATGTCTTATTGGCTGCCACTCCACCGCTCAGCAGAACTTGCTCCACTTCCAATTGCTTTGCGGCTTCAATTGTTTTGGAAACTAAAACATCGACTATGGCCAATTGGAAGCTTGCTGCGGCATCGGCTACCGAAATCCCTCCCTTGTGAACAAGATGCCACAAGGCAGTTTTCAAGCCACTGAAGCTGAAGTCATGGCTTTCCTTGAGCCAGGCTCGTGGGAGAGGTAAGCAAGGAATTCCAGAGCGGGCTGCCTCTTCAATAGCTGGACCCCCAGGATAACCCAAGCCTAAAATTCTAGCTGCTTTGTCAAAGGCTTCACCTGCAGCGTCATCACGGGTCCGTCCTAACTTCTCAAATTGCCTATGTCCCCTCATCAATACCAGATCGCTGTGCCCACCGGAGACAACAAGACAGAGGCAGGGAAATTCCACCTTTCTGGGCTCTCCTTTGAAGGAGTCCAGCCAATTAGCGTAGATATGTGCCTCAAGATGGTTAACCCCGATAAGAGGCAATTTCTTAGCCAAGGCAATTGCCTTAGCCACATTAACGCCGACCAACAGCGACCCGGCCAGCCCCGGGCCGAAAGTTACTGCAATGCCGTTGATATCCTGCCAGGAGACTTCGGCCATAGCCTTGTTGATAACCGGGATAATGGTGAGAAGATGTTGCCTTGAGGCAACTTCGGGGACTACGCCGCCATAGCGAGCATGAATGTCTATTTGTGAAGCTACCACATTGGAGACAACTTTGCTGCCACCCTCCACTACGGCAGCGGCAGTTTCATCACAAGAGGTTTCAATACCCAGGATTTTCATTTTCGTTCTCCTGAACTGCCGCCACTATCTTGGCATAACCCTGAACAATACCTTATCCTAGCGCCACAATACTCCCAGAAGCCGGATAGGAGCTTACCTGTTTACAACGGTAAGTCAACTTTGTCTTTCTCCCTAGCTACCATATTTGCAGGGGTACCCCTTTATAAAAGTATTACGTACGTGCTTCTCCTGCCTTCTTAATAGCATATTGTATTAGAGGTGGTGAAAGGAGTCCATAAACTACTGTTGTGGTGGCCATAAGTGCGATTATTGTGCCTCCGAGCTCATACTCCGACAATGCTTGAGCTGCCAGGAAAGCAAGTCCTATGGCAACACCTGCTTGATCTAGCATGGCAAGGCCAAGATACTTCTTGATTTTTGGCTCGGACCTTGATATGGCAGCTCCAAGGCTACACCCTGTTACCTTGCCAATACTTCTGCTAACGCAATACACAATTACAAGCGGCCATATGAGATGAAAAAGTGAGAAGTCCATCGCCATACCAATAGCGGCGAAAAACAAAACAAATATCGGCGTCATGATATTATCTATCAATTCGTTTGAGCGACTGCCGATTTGGACATTGAGGTTAATCACTGCGGTTCCTAAAGCCATACATGTGAGAATTGCCGAAACTCCAATCATTTCCGCCAGACCCCAACACATAAGAGCCACCGCCAAAGAAACAACAAAGATCTGGTCGGAGGAAAGATGTATTTTCTTCGTGAAGTAAGCAGTAGCAATTCCAATTACCCCTCCAAGTCCTAAGCCACCAAAAATCTCCCATAATGGGTAAGTAAAGGAAAATGAAATGCTTGCTTCTCCACCTAACAACATCTTCGTCCACATAATCCCCACCGAATAAATAACTATTACAAGTGCGTCATCCAGTCCCACAAGAGCCATAGTTATGTCTGTAAGTGTTCCTTTTGCCCTTAAGTCTCTCAAAACTGCTATGGTTCCCGCCGGAGCGGTGGCAGGGGCGAGCGAAGCCAAAATTATGGAAAGAGGGAGATCCCTCGTCAATAAATATACAAAACCCCCTGTGGCAATAAAAGTCATGACCACCTGCACAATCAATATAATGACCATCTGCTTACCCATTCTTTTTAGAAAAGCGAAAGAGAAGCTCAGTCCTATTATGTAGGCAACAAGAGCAAGCGTGGTGCCGGTGATGATGACGCTGAATTGTTCGGGCGCGCTGAAATTCAAAACCCGTCCAATGATAATACCCGAGAGAATATATGCTAGAACTTCTGTTAATTTTAACTTGCGTAGTACCCTTCCGAGTATGAAGCCAATTAAGAGAACTAAGGCGACAAGGACATAGATATTCATAAGGTATTCAGGAACTTATATCTTAGATTTCTTACCAGGAGCTGTATTGTTACTTCTCCCAGGAGTCTTTTATTTTCATCAACAACTGCCAATCTGCGGATATTGAAGGAGGAAAACTTCTTCAAGACGTCAGCTACAGTTTCTTCCGGCGAGCATACAACAGGATTATGTGTCATGATATCCTGGACGACACTTTCTTTATGCAATATCTCAGCCCTATGAATTCCGAACATCCTCTCCTTTTTTTGCCCAGGAGGAATAATGGTACGCAGTATATCGTGCTCCGTTACTACCCCCACCACTTTCATTTCCTCAGTATTGTTAACCACCCATGCGTGTGCCCTAAGAGAAAGCTTGTCAAGAAACTCCACCCAACTCGCGTTCTCTTCCATAAATGGAGTTTCGTGCCCGGGTATCATTATTTCTTTTGCTTTTAACTTGTATAATTCTTCCATCATGGTTTGCTGATGTAAATAGAGTGTTTAAAGTAAGCTAATTTTTCAATTTAGCTACCTAAGCCAAGAGTAAGTCGGGTGCCGAGTACAGGAGCAAATAAATATCTTACTCGTCATGTACATATGCCACTATTCTAATACAGAAGGAGAGCTTAGGCAAGCAATAGAGGCTTGCCGAGTGCTGTCCAGTATGTTAGCTTACCTTTGTATTTTGCGCGTTTTGAGCATGACTTCTATTATTCTCGCCGGTGGTAAAAGTTCGAGGCTTGGTCGAAGCAAGGCTCTTCAGGTTATTGAGGGGAAGAGTCTTATCCAGCGGGTGGTTGACCGCCTTTCTATCCTCAGCACAGAAATCATTATTGTGACTGCTCGTGGCGAAGCAATTCCTTGCTCCTCACCTGTAAGGATAAAGACGGTAGCCGATATTTATCCTGAAAAGGGTCCGCTGGTTGGCATTTATTCAGGTCTAATAGCTTCATCCAGTTCGCGGGCCATCGTTGTTGGCTGCGATACACCGTTTCTGAGCGTCGGCTTGCTTAAATACATGATTCAAATCTCTTCCACCTTTGATGTTGTTGTTCCACGTATAAAAGATAAATTAGAGCCCCTTTGTGCAGTATATTCCAAGAGTTGCTTAGTCCTTATCCAGGAGTTACTGGAGCAAAATGAACTGAGGATTGCCGAACTTTTTAGTATGGTCAAGGTGAAGTACGTTGAAGAGGACGAGATAAACAGCTTTGACCCAAGGCACTTAAGCTTTTTCAACATAAATAACCAGGCTGATCTGGAGAAGGCAAGAAAGCTGGCAGTCGAGAGGACTATTGAGGGAATGGTTTAAGAGACAAAGGTCAATTACAAATGATTAAAATTTAGTGTACTTAGTTAGAGATGAATGAGCAAGGTATATCTTGAATAATACTCAACTCCGTCCAACACAAGCTTTGTTGCTTCGCTGCTCCCGTAGCTAACCACTTTCCTAAAAATCTACATCTTTTCCACCTTAACTGCTGCAACTTTGAGTTCAGGAATTTTAGATACCGGGTCAAGCTTGGGGTTAGTGAGGATATTGGCAGCACTCTCGGCGAAATGGAAAGTCATAAATACCAATCCTGAGGGCAATGCCCCAGTTACTTTAGCTTTAGTAATAATTTCACCACGTCGGGAACGAACCCTAACCTTGTCACCCTGGGCTATGCCGAGTTGCGAGGCGTCTCTGGGGCTGATTTCCACCACACCTTCAGGCTCTATAATATTAAGCCCAGCTACCCTTCGAGTCATCGTCCCAGTATGGAAATGATATAAGCTGCGCCCCGTGGTGAGAATCAGAGGATAGCTCTCATCAGCTAACTCCCCTGGGGGTACATACTTCAAGGGGATAAGTCTGCCTTTCCCCCTAACAAAAATATTCGTATGTAATATCGGTGTACCGGGATGGTCATCAGTAGGGCAAGGCCACTGGAGTCCACCATCCTCTAACCTCTGGTAACTTATGCCACCATAGCTGGGAGTAAGGTTGCGAATTTCCTCCATTATGTCAAATGAATGGCTATAGTCAAAGCCTTTAGCTCCTAACCTTTGGGCTACCTGGCAAATAATCCACCAATCAGGCTTGGAATCGCCGATTGGCTCGATAACTTTCCTTACTCGCTGCACCCGGCGTTCAGTGTTGGTGAAGGTGCCATCCTTTTCTGCAAAGCTTGCCCCTGGCAAGACAACATGGGCAAACTTTGCTGTCTCAGAAAGGAATATATCCTGAACCACAAAAAACTCAAGTCGAGCCAGCGCCTCCCGGACATGTTGGACATCAGGATCGCTTAATGCCGGGTTCTCACCAACCAGATATAGCGCCTTTATCTCTTTACGGTAGGCAGCTTCAAGCATCTCGACCAGGGTCAGTCCTGGAGATGGGGGCAATCCACACCCCCAGGCAGTTTCGAATTTTTCCCTAATAGCTTGATCGGCTACCGCTTGATAGCCGGGATAGACGTTAGGTAAGGCACCCATATCGCAGGCACCCTGCACATTGTTCTGACCCCTGAGTGGATTGACCCCGGTTGAGGGCTTTCCTACATTCCCGGTGAGCATGGCCAGGTTGGCAGTAGCCAGCACATTGTCAGTGCCATGGGAATGCTGGGTAATACCCATGGAATAGAGGATGGTGGCGGGACTATTGGTGGCAAACATACGAGCAGCTTCTACTATCCTGTCCCGCGGTACCTTAGTGACCCGCTCAACAAAATCAAGGTCAAAATCCTTTAACGACTCCCTGAAGGCATCGAAGTTCTCACATCTATCTTTGATAAATGTCGAGTCAAATAGTTCCTCATCCACTATAACTCGCATCATTCCCATGAGCAGGGCAACATCTGAGCCTGGGTTATGCTGCAGCCAGAGGCTGGCAAAGCGGCAGAGGTCGATCTGGCGAGGGTTAGCTACTAGGAGCTTCCCTCCACCATTTACTGCCCTTATTATCTCAAGCCCAATCACAGGATGGCCTTCTGTAGTATTGGTGCCAATAGCCAAAATACAAGCTGCGTCGCCAATTTCATTGATGGAATTAGTCATTGCTCCACTGCCAAAGCTCTGCACCAGACCAGCCACAGTAGGGGCATGACATAGCCGGGCGCAGTGGTCAACGTTGTTAGTACCCAGAACTGCCCGGGCGAATTTTTGCATGACATAATTTTCTTCGTTAGTGCACTTGGCTGAGGCGATGACGCCTACTTCATCTGCTGTATAACCCTGCAATTTCCCAGCTATCAGTTCTAGTGCTTCGTCCCAAGACGCCTCTTTCAACTCTCCATTCTTTCTTATTAGAGGAGAAGTCAGCCTCTCGGGGTGATGGACAAACTCGGCGATGCCAAAACGGCCTTTAACACATGCCTGTCCATGATTAGCTACAGCATCTGGATCAGGGATGGAAGCCATTATCTTCTCATCCTTGACCTCAAGCTTGAATTGACAACCAACACCACAATAGGGACAAATTGTGATAACAATGCGATCAGGCTTTGCCATCCCACGTGTAGACAAGTCAGTGAGGGCACCTGTGGGACAGGAATCAACGCAGGCACCGCAGAACTTGCAATCAACCTCGCGAAGGGTTCGTCCTTCCAGGGGAGCAATAACATGGCATTGGAGGCATCGTTGGGCTTCAGCAACCGCTGTCTCCCAGGTCAGACTATGCTCCACTTCGGCAAGACTCTTAACACGTTTTTCAGGTGGAAGATGAGATAACGTAGCCAGTCTCTCTTTTATAGTTGAATCCCCTAACCAAGTCGTTGCCTCCTCGGCAGGAACAAGATGTTCTGTAATATCTCCTTTACCGCCAAGATAACGGTCGATAGACTGAGCTGCCTTCCTTCCCGCAGCAATAGCATTGATAACCAAAGCCGGGCCAGTCACGCAATCGCCTCCGGCAAAGACACCCTCCCGACTCGTACTCATATCGTCATTGACCTTTAAAATATTTCCTCGTTCTACTTCGACCTCAAAGCCAGCAGGAACATCCGGTCGTTCGCCAATAGCAGCAATCAAAGTATCAAGCTCAGCAGTAAACCCGCTTCCCTTAATAGGAACAGGTCGGCGTCTACCGCTGGAATCAGGCTCTCCTAGCTCCATACGGATTAACTCCAGCTTCAGGTTGCTCTTTTTGTAAAGCCTGGAAGGAGCAACGAGAAAAATGACTTCGACCCCTTCCTCCAACGCTTGTTCCACCTCTTCCGGTTGGGCTGGCATCTCGTTCTTTGTCCTGCGATAGAAAATGGTTACCCTCCCAGCACCAAGCCGCAAAGCAGCACGTGCAGAATCCATGGCAACGTTCCCACCACCAATCACCCCTACCCTATTTCCTATCTTCACCTTTTCTCCAAAGTTGAACCGCTTAAGGAATTCCACACACCCGATTACCCCTGGCAGGTCTTCCCCCTCAACTCCCAGCTTCATCTCTTCGTGAGCACCAATGGCCAGAAACACTGCCTGGTATCCTTGTTCAAAAAGGGAATCTAGTGACTCAACCCGAGTGTTCAATCTGATTTCCACACCCTCCGTCTCAATTTCTCGAATCTCATCGCGGAGTATATTCCGTGGAAGGCGATATTCGGGAATCCCCGCCCTCATCATTCCACCAGGTTCGGGGAGAGCTTCAAATATGGTTACCTTGTGTCCCAGCTTGGCCAGATAATAGGCACAGGTGAGCCCTGCCGGTCCTGCTCCCACTACTGCTATTCTTTTGCCAGTTGCTGGAAGCAACTTCGCCTGCTTTTTCCATCCATTATTACCATTATCAGCAGCAAAGCGCTTAAGCATTCTTATGTGTAGTGTCTTGTCTACATCCTGGCCGCGCCGACATTCCTCCTGGCACGGAGCATTACATACTCTACCTAATACAGCAGGAAAGGGAACCTTTTCCCTTATCACTGCCAAGGCCTCGCTGGGTCTCCCTCTGGCAATAAGGCGAATATAACGAGGAATGTCTATGCCGGCAGGGCAAGCTTTGTAACACGGAAAGGCAATCTCAATAACGCCATTGCCTCTTATCTCGTCACAGACCCGGAGACAGCGATGGCATAGAATGCAGAAACTAGAATCACGGGCGAAGAAGGGATTATCCTCCAAATGAGGCAAAGATCTAGGAACATGGACAGGTATCTCCTTTAAACCGACATAATCGATGGCTTTCTGAAGTTCGCAGTCCCTTTTCTCAAAGCAGATATCGGTGGGCTGTCTACGCAAAATAGCAAGCATATGCTTCCGCCGCAACTCCTGTACCTCTGGTGTGTCAGTCCTGACTATCATCCCTCCAGTGGCAGCGGTAATACAGGAAAGGACAACACTACCATTTGCTTCCACTATACAAAGCTGACAAGCTTGGTCAGGCATCACCTGAGGCAGTGCTTTTAGACCGGGATAATAACAAAGACTAGGAATGTAAATTCCTGCGCTTCTGGCAGCCTCCAATATCGTCTGCCCCTGCTTGGCCTTTACACCCTTACCATCTACATTCAATGTAATTATGCCTTGCACAACCATTGCCGACTCCTTTCGCAAGCTTCTTCTAGTATACAGAACCTTTCGCTTTCTATGTCCAAAACGATTAACCAGAGGGAATACTCTTAACCAGCTTCCAGATGATAGTTTCGCTGAGAACAGTTATATCCTCAGTGGAGAGGTAATCAGAAATATTAGCATCGAACAATATATTCCCATTGGGAGCAAGTTCCTCATCGCCTTTCCATAACACCAAGTTTATGGGCACATGGTCAAAAGCATTAATGGCCACAGATACATTCCCGTAGTTTGTTTCTCGGCCTCCTAACTTTGCGGCTACGCCTATCAGCAGTTCGGGATTTTGACCAAAACGGTTTACCAAAGGGGTTACTGCCCTTTGAGAGAATGCCGCAAAATAGCTCATTCCTCCCAGTAGTTGTTTATAGGTAATCAATCTACCAACAGCCGGGGTCCCTTTTGCCAAAGTGAAATAGTGAAGTATCAGGATTTTATCCCTCAGTGGAACTTCTACGAGATTGCTCCGGCTGACTACATCAGCCTCGCAATGACAGGAGGGGATGTCTTTGGGAAAGGTAATGTGATACGGCTGATTTAGATACTTAACGATTATCTCATGCGGTCCCAGGTACCTGGCACCGCTCTTACGACATTGCTCTTCTATATCGTTGATTTTTACCAACTGCTCACAAGCAAGCTTGTAAGATAGCTCAAGACCTTGTTCCCAGGGACTACCTGATATAGAACCGCGATCCTTCATTATGTGACAAATCTGGGGCGAGGTACAAGACCTGCCGTCTCTACTATCTCGGGCACAACTTCCTCCCACTCAATAGCCATGAGATGAATACCCACCACACCCTCAATTTCACGCACCTGATTGATAATGTCAACGCAGAGTTTAACGCCTTCTCTAGACACTTGCTCCTTAGGCACACCTTGAAGCCGCGCAATAACGCTGTCAGGCACATCCATTCCCGGAACTCTAGTCTTCATATATCTTGCAGCACCCACTGACTTTCTAGGAGCGACACCGGCCAGTATCTTTACCCTCTCATGTAAACCTCTGTCCCGTACCCCCTTCATCCATTCAGCAAACTTATCCACATTGTAGATAATCTGAGTTTGGATGAAATCCGCCCCCGCTGCCACTTTCTTAGCAAGGCGTGCCACCCTGAACTCAAAAGGATCAGCAAAGGGATTTTCAGCAGCCCCGATGAAAAGACGAGGCTCAACTGCCATCTCCTCGCCACACTGGAACTTCTTTTCGTCCCGCATATCCTTAACCATGCTAACCAGTTGAATGGAATCAATGTCGTAAACACCTTTGGCCATAGGATGATTGCCAAATTTCTGGTGGTCGCCCGTGAGACACAATATGTTATTTATGCCTAGTGCTGCTATACCTAAAATATCCATTTGAAGGGCAATGCGATTGCGGTCACGACAGGTCATCTGCACAATATGCTCTAACCCCTCCTCCTTACCTATAAGACAAGCTGCCCAGGACGCCATACGCACTACAGCTGTCTGCCCATCGGTGACATTAACAGCATCTACATAATCTTTGAGTATCTTGGCCTTACCTCGGATTACTTCAGGGTCGGCACTCTGTGGCGGTCCCAATTCACCTGTAACAGCAAACTCTCCAGCCTCTAGCACCCGTTCTAAATTGCTTTTCGTCTTCATTGCTCCTCCAATTGTTTCGCTTATAGTCTACATTTAGGAAAGCCTCTTTACCGGTGGCCCTGATATAAGGCTGACACTCCAGTCCTTTGGTGTTACAAGCCTATCCAATTTATCAAGTTGTCCTAGTTTGGCAAGGCGATCAAAAATCTGTTGCCAGACGCAAGGTATATCTGCATCAACTTCACATTTACCACCTTGTGAGCCACCACAGGGACCATTGAGCAGGTGCTTGGAACATCGAGCAATAGGGCAAATGCCGCCAGTAAACTCCAGCATACAATCACCACACTCAAGGCAGCGCTCCGCTTCTTTCCATTCGGCATGAGCACCACCTGAGGACAGGGTGTTGCAGCCAGGATGTACCACCTTATTTACTACTTCCGCTACAGTCTGCACTCCAGCTCCATCGGTTAGAACCAGAATGGAATCGGCAGCAGCAATTTCCTTTTTATAAGATCTGAGTTTCAACTTGGTTAACGCACTATTACATAACATATCAACAACCACTGACCCCGAAATAGCCTTACCTCGTTCCTGCAAAGTGATCTTCATTTCCGCCACTTGTTTTTCTCCTCCGCTTCCCCAACCCTCAGCACAGCCTTTACAGCCAATGAGAAAGATACTCTTATCTCCTTCAACATAGTTGAGGATGTCTTCAAGTGGTTTCTGCTCTGAAATCAACATTTCGTCTCTCCTTTAGGCTTTGTATCATTAAGTTCTACCAAAATGGCATCTATTATTTGAGTCATTTTCTCTTGAAGCTCTGGCGATAGTTCCAATCCCCAGTTAGTCTCCTTGGGCTCGACTCCAACAATGACGGCCTCACCTATCCCGATTTTATCGGGATGCCAAAGCTGCATGCACATTAAGTTATCCACTAAGCCCATATCGTGAAGGGATAGAAATGGCTTTTGCTCTAGAGTTATGTCCTTAAGGTGAAAACGGTAAATTTGTCCAGGCGTTCCCCCACCTTTAACAGCATCCACTATGATCAATTTATCAACGTCCTCAAGAGATGAGAGCATATCAGGGCACGTTCCTCCGTCTATCATTTCTACATCGGGGAGAGGGATTCTCTCCAAAGCACGTACCACATGACAACCAATCCCTTCGTCTCTTAACAAGACATTCCCTATCCCCAGAACAAGTTTTCCCATTCCTGAGCTTTCCCCCAAACGTTTACTAGCAAACTCTAAATTCTCCCAGGTCATGTCCTTTGGGACTGATTAGATGTATAGAACAGGCAAGACAAGGGTCAAAAGACCTGATTATACGCACTATCTCAAAGGGATTAGCCTCATCCTTTATCTTAGTTCCAATGATAGCCTGCTCCAAGGGACCAGGTTGGTCTTTGTCATCCCTTGGAGAAATATTCCAGGTAGAAGGGGTGATGACCTGGTAATTAGCAATCTTGCCTTCCTTTATTTCTATCCAATGCCCCAAAGCACCCCTTGCGGCACCAACAAGTCCCATTCCAGTGGACTCTTCGGGAAGTTTGTAGCTTATATAAGCTGGCTCACCGGGCTTCAGCTCTAGAACCCAGTTGGCCATAGCATCGGCTATGAGTTTTGTCTCCAAGGCTCGAGCAAGATTACGCCCCATGACAGAGAACATAGCTTTTGGTTTTAGATTTGCCTGTGACAAAGTAGAGTCAACCAAGCTCTTGACCTTGGGATTGCCGCTGGCATAATTCACAATGATTCGAGCCAATGGCCCAACTTCAAAAACTGTCCCACCATAGCGAGGTGATTTTAGCCAGGAATAAGCCTCTTTCTTTCCTTCCTCAGGAACAACATCTCCTTGAGAGGGATGCCGGCCGCTGATGGAATCGGCATACCACGAATGTCTGACCTCTTCAGTAATCTTAGCAGGATCCAGTTCGTTAACCTGAAGGTCAGAAGAGGTAGTTCCTGGCCTAAAAAACCTGTTTCTCTTGGTGAGGTCTTGTTCTTTTCCATCCAGTTCATAGGAACCATAAGCAAGTAAATTCCCACAGCCCTGACCAATCTCAAAGTAATCTGAATAAACCTGGGCTACCGCCAGTACATCGGGGAGATAAACATTATCAATAAACTCCTGAAGCTCCTTCAACCTCCACAAGAAGGATGTCATATTGTCAACCGTGGGTACAGAAGCAACTCCACCGGGCATTACGCCCATGTTGTGAGGCATCTTGCCACCGAACAGGGCAAGCATCTCTTGGCCCTTACGACGCATGTCGAATGCCGCGACATAGTGCGCTACCGCCTGTTCGTTAGCTTCGTCGGGCAGACGATAATCACCTTCATAACGTGGTAGAAAAGGTCCCAATTCCCCTCGCGCAATAAAGCTCTTTATCGAATTCAAGGCGGGATTATTCCCCTCGTACTTTGCTAACTTAGCTACATCCACATAATCAAGAGCCACTAAGTGATAGAAATGAAGGATATGGTCAGCAATATGGGCCGCCCCCAGAATCAGGTTACGTATGATTCTACCGTTGTCGGGTATTTTGTCAGAGATGCCGAAGGCGCTATCCAAATTTAGGGTAGCGGCAATAGAATGACTTGTGGGACAAACTCCACAAACACGTTGAGTTATCCGCTGGGCATCACGTGGGTCCCTACCTCTCATGATTAGCTCTAAGCCGCGGAATAGCATCCCTGCACTTTGAGCCTCTTTCACCTCACCATCGTCAACTACTGCCTCCACCTTAAGATGTCCCTCAATACGGGTTACTGGATCTATCACAATCTTGCCCATTGATTTAAACCTCCTCTGGCAAAGCAGCTTCGCTAATTTTCTCGTAAAGCGGGGATATGTCAAAGAACTCCGGCTCAGTGCAACCAATACAAGTGGCCCCACAACCAACACACCAGTTCACTTTATCGTTCCACAACCTCAAAGAACAATCGGCATGGGTTATGGGCCCTCGACATCCTAATTCATAGTTGCATCCGGGATCGCCGAACTTTTTGGCGAACTTATTCTCATCATAGTAGGCCCGCCGGGGACAGTTCTCATGGATCGTCTGTCCATAGAAGGCCTTGGGACGCCTGTGCTCATCCAAATCCTCCGCCTTCGGCAGACCAGAAAGCAGAATGTTCGCCACTGTGCCTACAAACCAGTCAGGGTGTGGGGGACAACCCGGGATGTTTACCAATGGAGTATCGATGCCCTTGGCTTGAAAAACCTCACCGATGCTACGACACTGAGTAGGGTTAGGTTGGGCAGCGGGAAGTCCTCCAAAGGCAGCACAACTGCCCAAAGCGATGACCGCCAGGGCATCCCTGGCTAATGTTTCAACCCAAGATTGCATAGTCATTGACCTCCCATCCTTTTCGCCAATCACCCCATAGATACCATCTTTAGCTGTGGGTATAGCCCCTTCCACAATCAGGATGTAACCTCCCTTTTTCTGCTGCGAGGTATCCACCAT
>JAUVXS010000080.1 GCA_030603485.1 Dehalococcoidia bacterium | reverse complement strand
ACCTCCCACTCCCAATCTCGGTAGAATAGCAATGAATAAAGTTATTACTCCCATTCCGCCCAGCCACTGAGTAAGGCTACGCCATAAGATAGCGCTCTTGGGCAATTCTTCTACCACATTTAGTATGGTAGCCCCGGTGGTAGTGAAGCCTGACATGGTCTCGAAAAAGGCATCGAGAAAACCCAATCCCAGAAATACATAAGGGAGTGTGCCAAGGAGCGGGATGAGAAGCCAGGTGAAGGCCACTATGGTAAAACCATCGGCACGCTCTATTTCCTTCTCGGTTTTGAATCCAAACTCAAGAATTAGTCCGATACCGAGAGTGAGCAGTAGCGCATACAAGTAAATGTGCCACTTCTCCTCGCCATAGTAAAGAGCTACACATAAAGGGAAAATGTAGGCTAAGGCGAAGTATTTTAGGAATGAGCCAATGATGTGGAGGGTTAATTTTACCCTTTGGCGAACCATCTATTCATGAATTCGGTCCCCTTTTTGGTAGATTCCCGATTCACAATGAGAGTCAGCCAATCTTTAGGCTGTATCTCCTTATCCGCATCCAGATATTTTCCCCCTCTTTGTACCACGAGGACCTTTACACCGTTTGGGGTTGCTAGCCCAGAAACACTTTGCCCGACACATTTCATGCCCTCCTCAATCTCTATTTCGAAGATCTCTGCCCTTTCGAAAGAGAGAAAGTCCTTCACATAAGGCTGTGAAATTAGGCGATAAATGTGCTTGGCTGCTACCATGTCTGGGTTAACCTGTAAACTAATCCCAGCCTGCCTGAGGGTTTCCGTATGCTCTGGCTCCTCTACAAGAGAAATCACCGTTTTTACCCCAATTTCCTTGGCTACCATGCAAAGCATTAAATTCTCCGAGTCATCACCAGCTGCAGCCACAAAGGCATGGGCATTTCTGATTCTCGCCTGTTCGAGGGTGGACTTCTGGCTAGCATCTCCTGTAATCACCATCACGTCAGAACCTTCTGCTATTGCAGCACATTTCGCAGAGTCCCGCTCTATAACCGCCACTTGATTTCCTTCTTTAATAAGGAGCTCCGCCAGATTCCTCCCTATGTTACTTAAGCCTGCTATTACAATATACATTACTTCTCTTCAATAGTGAATTCACTTTGCCTTACTTTCAATGAATCAACAACCTGATGCAGGAAAGGGGAGTTGCAGATCAATGAGCAAATAAACTTGAGGTTTGATTTGGAATACCAGACACTCTCCATTCATATTACTTCGCTATTCCAGCGCTGTTAAGCGTCCAGCGATTTTACCCCTCCCTTATATGCTTGTCAAGTGCTGAGTTTACATGGCGTTTACTAATGTCATTCTGAGAATCCCGATTTATAGGGACGACGAAGAATCTCAGAGACTCTTCGCGGAGCCTGTCCTGAGCGGCATAAGATTCTTTGCTGTGCTCAGAATGACAAGAAGCGAAGGGCTCAGAATGACAAATGGATGTTGCTAAACAGTCTCGAGTTTACATGGCGGCAAATTTCTTAACTCTTTTAGCCAGGTCAGTGATTTAAGCTCTCGCTGCAAAATATATCTTATATACTCGGATAGTACCCGCTCTAACTCCGAGGATAATTCCGGTTTTACTCTGACCCGCCTTGCAGTAGCATAGTCACAGCTTTGCCACAAACGAAGAATCTTCAAAGCTCCCACCGAAAGGGGAAGGGAGGGTTTTAATGAAATTGCTTCGATTTGCTCGTAACGGTGATTTTCTTCAGAATTACAATGAGGACATAAGAGCCCCCCCTTGCTAGGGCTGAAGAAATTAACTACCGGCTTGAGGGGCAAATCACAGCTAACACATCGGCGCAACTGAGGACGGTAGCCAAGATGGTGAAGAAGATGTAGCTCAAAATAACGCACTGCAGTCTCATTGCTGTCCGGCTCGCTCAACTGATTTAAGGTATCAAGCAATAAATCAAACAAAGGACGATTCTCACCACCCTCAACGGTAAAGGAATCAATAAGCTCCAGGATGTAAAGGCCACAAGCCATGTGCCATAAATCGCTTTTCAAAGCCAGGAAACCATTTATCGTTTGACTTTGGGTAACAATATCGAGATTACGCCCTTTAGCTAGCAGCATCAAGCTATACGTCAGTGGTTCTACATTGCCACCCAGTTTGCTCTTGGGACGGCAAGCTCCCTTAGCTACTGCCCTTAACTGGCCAAATTCCGGAGTATAGATGGTGACAATCTTATCGAATTCGCCCAGCTTAGTTTGTCTTAAGATGATGCCTTGTGTTTGATAACTCCGAGGTGTACTCACCTTAAATCCCAACCTCCAGACGGTAAATCCTAACCAAATCCAAATATCTAACCTTAAAGTTCAATGCCTCTATTTTGAGGCGTTTGGATTTTGGTAAGTGTAATAAGGTCCCTCTCCATTGCTGTCACCTTTCCTTTTGGTATTATACCCTCTCCAGCCGGGAACCGTAATCAGGAGCAGCTACCCGAGTCTTCGCCTAAAACTCTTTTGGACTGCCTCTCGGTGTGGTTCAAAACTAAATTGATGGCATTGGCGGCGGCAGCAAAGGAGTAGTACACAGGCAACCCGGATGAAATACAACCACGAATAGCGGCCAGAATAGCCTCAGCCTCTTGGGGCAAAATACTGGGTTCAAGTACCATTGCCACTGGCTTGGGAAAATGGCCCTGCTTCATGGAAAACCTACTCATTAGAAAGTTTACCTGGATTTCTGAAATCTGAGATGCTGGGAATTGACCTGGCCTGACAAACGTGACTAGGAAGTCAGTCCCTTCCCACCTTGACACTATATTGAGAGTTCTGCCTACGGCCTCAGGGTTCATCGCGGCCTGTGAATAGTCCACTGGATTTCGCAAAATATTACCTGCGACGGGAGTAAACTCCCGTATCTGAGCAACGATCTCCGGGGGGAGTGGAGGGACTCTTAGCCCTCTGTTTTCAAACTCGTCAGCGATCAGGACACTGGCTCCACCTCCAGCACCGAATAACACCGCATTCCTACCTCTGGGAAGCGGCAGGAACAAGAGGGTGACCAATACATCAATCATTTCTTCGAGGCTACCGACACTAATGATTCCCAACTGCTTGCAGAGGGCATCCCAAGTGGCCCGGCTTCCAGCGAGTGCCGCAGTATGGCCGGCGACTGCTCGAGCGCCTCCCTCGGTAATTCCCCCTTTAAGCATTATCACTGTCTTTTTCTTCGCTGCCTCCTCCAGAGCCCTGCGAAACCGATTCCCATCCTTAATTCCCTCGATATAAAGGGCTATTATTTTGGTATCGGCATCATTAGCAAGATATTCGAGCAAATCATTTTCATTGATGTCACATGCGTTGCCGTAGCTTATGACCTTGCTGAAGAGAACGCCTCGCAACGCTGCCTGCCTGACCAAATAGATGGAATTGCCACCACTTTGACTAATGACTCCCACCGGTCCGCTTTCTTTAGGGAAGGCCGGACTGAAGGATAGGTGTGATTGGGGGCAGTAAATGCCCATACAGTTAGGACCGATAATCCTGATGCCCTTCCTGTGGGCGACTTCCACCAGTTCAGATTCCAGCTTTATTCTCTCCTCTTCGCCGGTCTCACTGAAGCCTGCCGTACAGAAGTGTACTGCTCGTACCCCTTTTTCAGCACATTCTTCCACGAGCCTTGAAGCAAGCTGGGCATTGATTAGACCAATTACATAGTCGATAGTGCCGGGGGTATCCTGGAGGCTGGCATGAACCTTATGACCTTTAATCTCCCCGCCCTTGGGATTAACGAGATAAAAGGGGCGGTCGAATTCAAATTCAATAAGGCCCTCCAGGAAGGTCCGTGTCCAGTGCCAGGGCTCGGTAGTCGTGATGCCAACAAGGGCAATCGAATTAGGGTGGAAAAGAAAGTCCAAGCTATGCTGATGCGTATTCTTCATGTTACTCGCTCAGTAATACTTTGTCAGTCCAGGTGGATGATGAGGCAAGTTCACGGTAAAGAAGCCGCATGACTATAATGGCATGCGGCCGGTAACTCTTAATGTCAACTTTGTTGAGATTGCCGTGCCGCTTGATGTTGTGTGAGCAAAAATGCAACGCTGCCTCTGTTGGAAGTATAGCAAGGAGTTCATGGATTGTAAATGCCACTTTGAGCTTGGGGATTTCCACTGTGCGAGCTACTCGGCCGGGGTTTCCCCAACAATATAATTTGATGGATTAACAAAAAACATGGTAAATTATTAAGATTTTGGAAAATGCACATAATGCCTTTGCGATAACTCGTTCGTAACACAGTTCAACTATGTTTCACTTTACGTGGCGAGCAGGAGGCTTGTATTGAAAGCGGAGAAACTGCGGAAATTCGAGTATATTTTCCACCCAAGAACGGTAGCTGTAATAGGAGCTTCCAACGACGATGGATTCTCACAGGCTTTAATGGGCACAAAACTCAGGGATAATTTATTCCTGGTTAATCCAAAGCATAAAGAACTCCACGGTAAAAGATGCTACCCCAGCATCTTGGATATCGAAGGCGGAATTGACTATGTTGTTATAGCAGTGCCAACTTTGCTTGTCCCGAAAGTATTGGCCGAATGCATAGAAAAAGGTGTGAAAGCGGTCCATGTTTATACTGCCGGTTTCAGTGAAACCGGGTTAGAAGAAAGGAAAACTCTAGAGGACGAGGTGAAGGAGATAGCCAGAGGCAAAATTAGCTTAATTGGTCCCAACTGCATGGGGGTATGTTGCCCTAGGTCTGGCCTGGCTTTTATTCCAGATAGCTCAACCGAGGAAGGTCCGGTTGGGGTGATTTCACAAAGCGGTACCTTTGCTGTGGAATTTTTGTCCATCGGGAAACTAAGAAACATAAGGTTCAGTAAGGTTATCAGCTATGGGAATGCCATAAACCTCGACTGTCCCGACTTCCTGGAATACCTGGCGCATGATTCCAAAACTGAGGTTATAGCTTTATATATGGAGGGAACAAGAAACGGCGAGCGTCTCAAAGCGGCAATGACCGAAGCTGCAAGACTGAAGCCAGTACTGGCACTCAAAGGAGGAGTAACCGAGCATGGCCACCGGGCAGCGTCTTCTCACACAGGCTCACTAGCCGGTTCACCGGAAATCTGGAGTTCACTTTTCAGACAGGCCAGGGTAATCCAGGTGGAGGACTTCGACGAACTACTGGACACCACTTTGGCATTGTCCTGTGCCCCTCTCCCTTCAGGGAAAGGAACCGCCATTATTACCAACTCCGGTGGTTTTAGCGTGCTTGAAACTGATTTATGTGTAAAAGCAGGACTGGAAGTCCCTCAATTCACGAAGGAAACGATAGCTGAATTACGTAAAATGGTTCCGCTGGCGGGAACAGGCATAAATAATCCCCTGGACGCCTGGCCAATATACTATAACATGCCCGGAACTACAGGGACACTTGCAGATGCTATCAAAACCTTGTCTCACGATAAAAATATTCATTCAATAGTGCTGCACTTTGACGAAGTGCGTTACCTGCGACATGTGTTTGGAGAAGCAACTGAAAACTACCTGAAGGAACTTGTTGAGATTATGGTTCAGGGGTGTAGATATGCTCGAGATGAAATGGGCAGGACCGTAATGATTTGCGTTTCACTCGATGCCTATACGGAAGATGAAGAGGATAGGAGTTATCACCTTCTGGCTAAGAAGGCTTTTGAAGGCGAGAGATTCCCTGTGTATCCGTCGCTTGGTGCCTCAATCAAGGCTCTCTCCAACCTGTACAGGTACAAGGCTCAGTGTCGCAATCCCTAGACCCTGCCACCACCGCCAATTACCAACTTCATCGGATAGAGTATTCGGATCTCAAATTGTTTGAGTCGCCCGACAAATATCAAACGTGGGCCAGCAAAAATCCAGTTCCCCAAAGATGAGGGCTGGTAAGCTAATTGTTGTAGGATGAGATTTCAGACCAATCCGATTTTCTGGGCCACTATCTCCCTGTGGAAGTCAGTGGTGCCAAAAGCAATATCTGCGGCCTTGCTTCTACGGTAATAAAGGGGTATATCGTGGTCAGCACTGGTAGCGATTGCCCCGTGTACTCTCACTGCCCACTTGCTGAGATTCTTATAGACCTCGTTGACATATGCCTTGGCCATAGAAGCTTCTTTAGCGCAGGGAAGACCCTCCGACTCCATCCAGGCTGCCTCATAAACCAGATAACGGCTGGTTTCCATCGCCGTCCACATGTCAGCCATTATATGTTGAAGTGCCTGGAAAGCGCCTATGGGCCTTTCATATTGAACTCTTTCTTTGGAATACGCCACGGTCATTTCTACACAAGTCTCTATAGCACCTATAGATTCGGCACACTTAGCGATGGCGCCTTTGCGCAACATCATTTCCACAATGAGCCATCCCTCATCTATCTTGCCAAGTATATTTTTCTCGGGTACAGTGACGTTATTAAAACGCACCTCGCATAGCTTATCTGCGGCGGTGGTAGGTATTACCTCACAACTTATTCCAGGAGTCTTGGAGTCGACAATAAAGAGGGTGATTCCCTTCTCGGGCGAAGTTCCATCTTTTGTCCTTGTGACACAGAGGATGTGGTTGGCAACATGGGCCATTTCCACGAAGAGCTTTGTACCGTTTATTATGAAGTTATCTCCTTTTGGTGTTGCCTTAACGGCGATTCCAGAAGCATCGAAGACGCCTTCACCTTCGAGGAGAGCCGTGGTAAGAATTAGTTCCCCTTGAGCTATTTTAGGAAGTAATTCCTTCTTTTGCTCTTCAGTTCCCGCCTCGAGTATGGGGAAAGTGCTAGTGATGGTAGCTATAAATGGTCCAGGAAGAATATTTCTACCTATCTCCTCCAGGAGGACGACAAGGTCCTGGAAGGTATAATTCATACCGCCGTATTCTTCAGGTATGATTAGGCCCATCCAACCCAGCTCAGCCATCTTCTTCCATAGTTCGGGAGAGTATCCCTGCTCACTTTGTTCGAGTTTTCTTACCATAGTCTTGGGACATTCTGTGGTAAGAAAATCTCGTGCCATTTTCTTCAATATTTCTTGTGTTTCAGTAAATCTAAGATCCATGATTCCTCCTTATCGAAGCTTGGTTTATCTTATCCTGGGTAAGCCCAGGCCGTACCAGGCGATGATATTCCTTTGTATCTCATTTGTTCCCATGGATATGGTGGTTATGAAATGTTCGTGGAACATCCTCTCCCATACCCCATCTAAAGGAGCCCATCGAGAAGTCTTGACCTGGCCATAGGGACCTAAAATGTCTGTAGCCAGAAAGGCAAAACGCTCGCCCAGTTCACTGAAGAAGATCTTACCTGCCGCGGCATCCATCAGGGACATTTCGTTTCTGTTTTGTAAATCAGCGACACGGTATGCCAGGGCGCGGGCTGCCTCTAATTCGCAGGCTAGCTCAGCCAGCCGATTACGGACAAGCGGGTTCTTTGACAGTGGCTGCCCGTGTCGTTTGGTCTCGTTGCAAAATGTCACCAGTTGTTCTAGCCCGCTGATCATGCTCATGATTTCGTTTATGCCGGATCTCTCGAAACCAGCCAGAAGATTTACAACAGCCCAGCCTTCGTGTTCCTGGCCGACAATATTTTTGGCTGGCACATGAACATCGTCAAAATAAACCTCGCAATAAGGAGCATGGCCATCCAGGTATGGAATTGGCCTTACCGTGATCCCTGGCGTCTTCATATCGAATAGAAGGAAGGTTATGTTGTGGTGTTTTCGAGCAGTCGGTTCTGTCTTGAATACGCCAAAGCCCCAATCACCTCGGTGAGCACCGGTGTTCCAGGTTTTCTGACCATTTATAATGTACTCGTCGCCCTTTTTTATTGCTGTTGTGCTCAGAGAGGCTAGGTCTGAGCCGGCATTGGGTTCGCTCCATAGCTCACACCACATAACTTCTCCCCGGGCAATAGGTGGCAGGAATTCTCTCTTTATTTCTTCACTTGCGGCCTGTAACAAGGTTGGGGCAAGCATTTGCACTCCAAAAATATCTACTCCGGGAATGCC
>JAUVXS010000103.1 GCA_030603485.1 Dehalococcoidia bacterium | reverse complement strand
GGAATGGCCCACTATTGCACATTAGCTTAACTTGTTCAACTTTTTACCTGCAACCTGATTGCACTAAACTGACTATTGTGCAATCACGTTCCATTTAACAATAAGTCATAAGGTAAAATTTCAAGAACTAGGTAAATTATCGCCCCCCTCCTAGATCGAAGAGAAAATGTAGAACGCGAAAAACTTGTTCATTTGGGGGCTGTAGTCATTAACTAGGTAAGGCAGTTGACAATGAGTGACTGCCAATAAGAACCGTTGTCTGAAGAATATGCATATGGTATCGTATGAACAGGAACTCAGTATGATGGTTGACGAAAAAGAAGTGCAGCATAGTATGAGAGAATGGCTACTGAGATTGGTTCATGCTTTCAGACAGCAACATGCTTGTCTTTCACAATCAGAGCAAAGCAAGGTCAGTAACCTGGACGACCTTTCTGTGCCGTGTCAAATCGAAGTTCTCTGGATTTCCAAAGCCGAATGGAGCTTAGATTATCAGATTCTAATCTTCACGCACTTCCCCGAGATTAGTGACCAAGATATCGCAATACATGGACCTATTCGTCCAGAGGAAGCTTTGAAGACAATGGAAAACAGCCTCAGTCAAACCAAATGGCAAAGAATGATTGATCGGGAGAAGTCGTTCTACTTAGTAACTGGAGGCGATAGACGCTACGCAGCCATTCTTGAAGTTCCTTTCGCACATGCACTTCAGGCTATAGAAGGGCACACTGTAAGAGCCTTGTATACTAGTGAAGAAAAACCCCTGCAAATCGGTGAAAAGGCGGTGATTTCCCGAGACTCTTTCTATTGGCTGGTACCGGGCGATATTCGGAAGCTGGATGTTGAAAATATTGTTGGAGGAATCATCAATGACACCAAGCAGCGTGAAACTGCAAAACCCCAACCTTCTAAACCCAAGCCTGCTCGAATAAAAGGCTTCGTGACTTACTTCTACCCACCAATATGGATTGGGGAGGTGCCGCCCCGGACGCTCAGAGAGAGACTCACCGGAGCAAGACCCATGACTTTGATGTTCCCACAGAAAGTGTTGGATGGTGAGTATAAGAAGACAAAGATAGTGGTAAACCAGGAGGGTTTGATAGCAATCGGCGTTGAGGATAAGTCGAAGGCACTAGAGGCTCTCAATGAAATAATGGCGGCTTCATTACTTTCTGGTGTTAGCAGCTTCGCAGTGAGAGAAGCGGAATTGGGCAAGGCAGAGATAGACCCTCAAAACCTAACGATTGCAAGCCATAATATGCCTCTTATCTCCAATAGAACCAAACTAGGGCAGGAACACCGAGGGCTGTATCCCGAGCTTGTCCCGTTTGAGAGACAGGTGCTGTCTCCTGACAAAATTAAGGAGATCTTCAGATTAGCTGAGGAAGTAACGGCTGATCCGGCATCGACCACTGTGCTACTAATGCTTCTTGAAGGTTACACTCATCTTCAAAACGCTGAATACACGCAGGCTTTTCTTATGACATGGGTAGTCGTTGAGAAATGGCTCGATACTCTGTGGGAGGATCTGGTGAAAGAAAAAGGCATTGTGGGGAAAAGAAAGCAGAAACTTATTGAATCTATGCTGTGGACTACTGATACAATATTGGAAACGCTAAATCTTGTTGGTAAACTGTCAAATGACGCTTATAAGCAAGTAGCAAACCTCAAGAAAAAGCGGAATAGTATCTTGCATAATGGGGTTAGAGCTACAAAAGAAGAAGCAGAAGCGTGCATCAGTTTGGCATCCCGTCTGCTAACCGGCGAAGTAATTTAGTAGGGTAAAGGAAAGGTAGATTTTTGCAGCCTTCTTATACGCCTAGCTATTGAAGGATGAGTATAGGAATCTTGATTTATATCCATATTAGCAGAGGTTGCCAATTTCATTAGGCCCCAAATTACCTTTTCTTTGCCGACATATTTAGCCGCGATTGTATCAGCCTGATACTCAAACGGCCAGCTAATCAGAGGCATAATCAATCCCATTGCCGCGAACAATAACAGATAATTGACATACCAAGGGAATGGTAGAATAGCTAAATAACAAAATAGAGGTGTGGCCAATAAGAGTAGCAAAGCACGTTTTATCCAATGATTCCCCTTCCGATGACCCAGTTCATGTCCTAAGATACCCTCCCTTATTTCTTTGTCAAATTCTTCTACTATTGGCTGTCCAAGTATAATTTTCCCATCCTGTAAAACTGCCGCGTTAATCCAGCCGTTCACAACTCGAATCATATGGTTGTCCTTTATCTTCAGCCTCATATAAGAGGCAATGTTGGATATCTCCTCCATAAGTCCAAAGGAATATATTGGTTTGGCTTCACTCAATTTATGCCACCATTTGATTATCCCGGCTATGGATGAAACAAATTCTATTAGAGGAAGAAACAACATCCCTAACGTTAAAGAAAGTAATAGTGCGATGCAAATCTTTACTTCGGGTTGGCTAAATAGCGAGAACAGAATCGCCAGTCCTACCGTCGTAGCAAACAATAGGAAATTCACTCTAAATGGAAACACTTTGAATTGGCACCAAAACCTAAGCCTACTTAAATTGACACCGTGCACTTTGTTCTTTCCTCCTTTTTATTCCGTTGCCCCGATGAGCTACTGGCTATGTTTGCCTTATGCTATAATATTTATTGCCGCCATAAAAGCCTTTACAAGTTCATAATACGCTGTTATAATAGAAATGTCAATAGGAAAGCGGCACTAATAGTGGCAAATATGCGGCAATTATGTGAGGCCTAAATGACTATTAAAAAAGAACTCGTTGAGAAAGTATTTAAGCTGACTCAACAAGGGCATAGCCAAAGGGAGATCAAGAACATTACTGGAGTATCTGAAAGAGCACAAAGACATTGGAAACGCAATGGTTACCCAGATCTAAATAGAATACGTACAAAGAAATTGTCTACAACAGAAGTACCAAAAGTAACGGCTGCAGATTTGGTTAAAGCGGGTTTTCGCGCAGACAAAGTACACATTATCTTAAGTGCTCTAGACATTGCCCTCCAACAAGGGAATGACCGATTAGCCTTATTTCTTAACAATTATGTGGATATAGGCAGTAAATGGAACGATGTTCCACCGGTTTGGCGTGCTTTAATTGCTGGCTTTCCCATTATTGCTCAAGATATTGGTAGCAGAAGTATAAACCACTTGGCTGAATTAGTTGTAAAGTTGCACCCTTATTATTCTAAGGAACTTCGACGAGAATATCACAAAAAAGCACGTCCAATCTTGTTAGGGATTCTTGCCGAATTGCAGGCATTTCTACAGGATGCAGCAATGGCTGGTGGTCTGCCACTAGTAGTTACAGCAGGTCCTCCAACTAGTTGGAAACCTTGGGATTTTGGTCTAGAAAAAAGTTATCAAATAGATGACTCACTCACAAAGGGTAACTGGGTATATTTAATTCCAGCCAAGGTACACGAAATGGGTATTGATATAGGCAGAACTTGGGCAGGTTTCCTGTATGACATCGTAAGCCGACTGCCTGACCCAGATAAGCAAAGAGGGAAGCTACTAAGAAAGATGGATTTACTGAATGAGATTTATATCTGGTGCTCAACTGCTCCTAGTGATTTTAAGCCTCCGTTGACGGAGATTGTTCGCAGGTCTGTTGATAGTTCGGAACACACCTTTGCCGGGGTATATAAGCGCTTAACAAAAAACTCGGAAGAATCTTCAGAATAAATCTGGGCTAGTGAACAGTACATACTGTACTGTCACTCTGTGTAACTCTACGGTCCTTACGTGTCGTGGACATGCAACAAAATAGATTTCCTAATGTTTGTCAAGCGTTATCTTATCTTGTTGACCTCTCAGCTGCTCTCGGTTAAACTTGATTTTGGGAGATGGTTACAGCACAACTGCAGGCTGAGGAGCTGTGGCTGCCTCGTTTGTCCTGTGAGCGGCCATCTCCCGGTTTCTTGTTCGGGGTTTGAGCGTAGCAGAGGTGGTTTTCCGCCGCCTTTCGCGTTTTATCTCTTCCGGGACCTTATAGTTCGATAGGATCAACTTCCACGCCTCCTCACCGCTGATAGGTTTCCCATCAGTATCTCGTAGTTCATATGGCCTGTCTTCCCGAAGCACCGTCAGTATCCTTGCTCCCATATGGCTCATTACGGCACCCATGGCTTGTTTATGATTCTTGCCGTGATATACCATTTGCCGGTAGTAAACCCAGGCAAGCTGAGGATCACATCGGCGCCCTATCTGGCTTGCTTGATAGAGAGCCCATTTCATGATGGCGGGCCCTGCCTTGGTCATCCTCAATCCCTTGGCTTCGGTATTGGATGATTGCCTGGCCGCCGGCACGACTCCAGTATAATTCGCAAACGCTGATTGACTCCGGAAGCGTAACGGATCTCCTACAGTCGCCAGAAAGATTGGTGCTGTGTGTTGGCCCACACCGGGTATCGTGCGTAGATTGTCTGAGGTATGGAGTTCCTCGTATAACCGCTCCAGCTGTTGGGCTATGGCCTCAGACTCGGTTTCCGCGAATTCCATCAGCCTGATCTCGCGGGCTATCTCCTCTTGCAGGTAAGCAAAGAAATCATCGTTTACTACTCCAGCCAAGCTGGATAACTCGCATAGAACTGCCGCATTCTGACAGGAGAGGTAGACCCGGTGGCACTCTGCTTTGTCCCTCTTGCCGCGAGGCTTTGCTTTAGCTAAAAAAGTGTTGAGAGCGTTCTCTCCTTCGCGAATAGTCGGCAGGGGATTAAGGTGAGTACTGAGGAACGCCCTGGCCTGAGGAGACCATGGATTGGCAAAGGCCTCTCGGAACCCAGGAAGGTAGCCATCCAAGATGGACCCAATCCGTTTCTTACGAGCTGCGATTTCACTCTCCAATCGTTTCCGTTGACGAGCAAGTCGCTGTATGGCGTAGATCTTTGCCGGAGGCAGGTAGAGCTCCTCTAATCGCTCCGAGTCAATAAAAGGCATCTTAGCCAGTGTAAGAGCGTCAATCCTATCGCTCTTGGATGAGCGGCAAAGATACTTGCGAAGGGTAGCTACCTTGTGTGACTGAACCCTTACCAGGCGACAATCGGGATGCCGCGCTCTCAGATATACGGCTATCAGTACCCATGCTAAACCGGTGGGCTCAAAGATGATGACAGGATTGGATCCATCTGAGAAGACACGCTCTTCCAACTTGGCTAGCCCATCCAGTGTGGTCTGGAAGCCGAAACCGTCACATAGTTGTGCCCGTTCATCCAGACAACGCACCTTGTGCTCACCGGTTCCGGCCAGGTCAATACCCACGCTTTTGACCATCTTCTACTCCTTTACACATATTCGGGTTCGGTAATTCATTTGGCCGGAGCCCTCTGCCCATGCTTGTCACCTAATACGGAGCTATCTCCCGATACCCCAATTTCCTAAAGCGGGCCACTTGAGGTCCGGCAGGCAATCTAAACGGCGGGGCAGCTTCAGACTCCCCAGCGAATTGTGCACCTCACCGGAACCCGTCAGGCCTATCTTATTCCCTATACCATGAAAATGCATCTGTTACCTTCAAACTAATATACAAGCGCTTTGTTCAATGACAGACCCGGCAGATTCAGTTCCTCCTGATTTGTTCTTCAACAAGTTCAAACCATATGTTAGGCTTGATAGCCACCGCGGAAGATGCTAGAGTTTGGCTGAGGAGGGCGACTTAGCGGACTCTAGGTTCGTGTACATCGTCATTGGAGGACGTTTCCAAGGATAAGACCAACAAGTATGAAGCATGTAGAAGGTAAATTTAAGGGATATAAGAACCTCAATCTCTATTACCAGTGCTGGCTACCATCTAATGAACCCAAGGCCGTATTATTGGTTGCTCATGGCTTAGCTGAGCATAGTGGACGCTACATTAACATAGTCAACCACTTCGTTCCCAAAGGCTATGCGGTCTACGGTTTCGACCAACGAGGCCACGGCAAATCACAAGGTCAGCGAGGTTACGTTGAGCGGTTCTCACACTTCGTCAGCGACCTCAAAACCTTTTCCGGCATTATACACAGTAAGCATCGTGACGCCAAGATTTTTATAGTCGGCCACAGCGTGGGAGGAACGATTGCTACTGCCTATGCGGTACATTATCAGGATGAGTTTGATGGGCTCGTTCTTTCCGGGGCAACTCTTAAGGTAGGTGCTAGCGTGTCATCAGGACTAATTATCGTAGCCCGCGTACTCTCGCTACTCCTGCCGAAAAT
>JAUVXS010000029.1 GCA_030603485.1 Dehalococcoidia bacterium | reverse complement strand
AACGTGTTTTTCTCCTCAGCGCCACAACCAAGCACCTGCCTGGCCTCAAATGGGAGGCGGATGGGATAGGGAGCGTAGCTACGCGCCCGCCTTATAAGCTGGCTTGTGCCCCTTTCCACTATGGCAACGCTGTCGTCGTAGCGAGAGTAGATATCCCGATTATGGATTAGAAAGTAATCGGCAATACCGGAAAGCCTCCTTAAGGCCTCATCATTGTCTCTGGCGATAGGCTCCTCACTGAGATTGCCGCTGGTCATTACTAAAGGTAGTCCCGTGTCCCTGAGCAGTATGTGGTGAAGCGGTGTATATGGCAGCATAATCCCTAAGAATCGTAAGTTTGGCGCTACCTCCCGGGATACGGATGAGTCCTCCTTCCACCTCATGAGCACGATGGGGCTTTGTGGTGAGGTAAGTAAATTTTCCTCTTCCGGCGAGACATGGCAATACCTTTTAGCTTCGTCGACAGTGGCAACCATTATGGCAAATGGCTTGGAGGAGCGCTTCTTCCTCTGCCGCAGCATCTTAACTGCGGTATCGTTCGTGGCATCGCAGGCTAAGAGAAAACCCCCTAAGCCCTTAATGGCAACGATTTTCCCCTCCTTGAGGAGCTGACCGGCAGCGGCTACAGGATTCGGCCCCGATTCTATCGGGGTTACCAGATTGCCCTGGTTATCAACCAGGTCGACCTGGGGACCGCATTTCGGGCAGGCATTGGGCTGGGCATGGAAGCGGCGGTCCAGAGGATTATCATATTCCGCCTGGCATTGGGGGCACATCTGGAAGGAGCGCATGGTTGTTTGGGGGCGGTCATAGGGCATATTTTCAATTATGGTAAAGCGTGGGCCGCAATTGGTGCAGTTGGTAAAGGGATAGCGGTAGCGGCGGTCTTCAGGATTTAGCAACTCACCAAGGCAAGCCTGGCAAGTAGCGACATCCGGAGAGATGAGCTGATATTTCCCTTCCTGTGCCTGGCTATGCCGAATTTTAAAGTTTTTATAACCGCGAGGTGGGCGATACTCAATAGTTACGTTCTCTATGTGAGCTAGCGGTGGGGCTTTCGTCTTGAGCTCCAGCCCAAATCGCTCAATAGCTTTTGCATCACCTTCTATCTCAATCCTAACATCCTCTGAAGTGTTGTAAACCCATCCCGTAAGGTTGTGTTTAACAGCCAGCCCATAGACGAAAGGCCTGAAGCCGACGCCCTGAACAATGCCCCGGACGCTAATAGAAGCTAATTTGAGGGATTGCCCTGTTCTTTTTGACATATAAGATGATCCTTGGGGAATGTAATAACCTTACCACAGGTGAAATCGATTTTGAATTAAACGGGGTGGAATAATCGGTGAGATTTATACTAACACGCCCTCGATCTCGGCCATAACTTCTTCGGTAGTGAAATGTCTGTGAGTAATAGCTCCGCTGGGACAAGCTGCGACACAGGTGCCACAGCCCTTGCACAGTGCCTCATTGATAGTAGAGATCTTCTTCTCGTCATCAAAAGAAATAGCACTATAAGGGCAGAGAAGATTACAGATTCGACACCCTGAGCAAAGATCTTCGTCGATAACTGCCGTGCTTGCCTCAAGCTCCACCACGCCTCTGGTGATCACAGCTAGAACCTTGGCGGCTGCCGCCGAGGCTTGAGATACCGTGTCCGGGATATCCTTAGGACCCTGGCAACAACCTACTACATAGATCCCATCAGTCCTGGTTGCTACTGGATCCAGCTTGGGGTGGCGCTCCAAAAGGAAGCCATCAGCCTTCAGACTCACAGAGAACGTGTGAGCCACTTGATCGGCATCCTGCTGCGGTTCGATGGCAGTGCAGAGGACGACCATATCAGCAAATACCTGGTTCACCTTGCCGTTATCTGGATCCTCCGTAGTGATAGTTAGCTTGCCTCGGTCCGTCCCTTTTCCATTGGCGTTGGCGACCTGCTGAACCTTCCCCCGGACGAAGTTCGCCCCCTCCTCCACCAATCGCTCGTAGAAATCCTCATAATCCTTGCCAAAGCAGCGGATATCAGTAAATATCTGACAGACCTGGGCATCAGTCTTTTCTTTGATAAGGTGGGAGTGTTTTAAGGCATACATGCAGCAGACCCGTGAACAATACTCGTGAAATTCTTCATCGCGACTGCCGACACAGTGGACAATAGCCACGCTTCGAGGGACAGAACCATCCTTGAGTTGAATATTACCACCAGTGGGACCAGTGGCATTACATAGCCTCTCAAACTCAAGCCCGGTGATAATGTCGTCAAATTCCCCATAGCCGTACTGAGCAGCGACCGATGGGTCAAAGGTCTGAAAACCGGTAGCCAGGATGACATTCCCTACCTCCACCTCTATTATCTTTTCTTCATCATCAAACTTAATAGCCCCCGCCTCACAGAATTTCTCACAGGCACGACACTTGCCCTTCTGGAAATAGGCACAGTTCTCCCGATCAATGACGGGGACATTGGGCACCGCCTGGGGAAATGGAATATAAATGGCTTTCCTCTGTCCCAAACCCATTTCGAATTCGCTGGTTACTTTCCAGGGGCATTTCCCCTGACAGACCCCGCAACCGGTACACTTCTCCTCATCGACGTACCTGGCTTTCTTTCTGATCTTGGCCTTGAAGTTGCCGACATAGCCTGATAACTCTTCAACCTCACTATAGGTTAGTAGCTCAACATAAGGATGCGAACCTACCTCGCTCATATTGGGGGTCAGGATACAGGCCGAGCAGTCTAAGGTAGGGAAGGTCTTGTCCAGCTGAATCATATGTCCCCCAATGGACGGGTCTCGTTCCACCAGGTAAACCTTGTGACGAGAGTTAGCGATCTGCAAGGCTGCTTGAATACCGGCAATACCTCCACCCACTACCAGCGTGCTGGAATTTACCGGGACTTCTCTTACTTCAAGAGGCTCATGGAAGAACACCCGTCGTACTGCTGCCCGTACTAGCGCTTTGGCTTTTTCGGTGGCTTTTTCGTGATCCTCGGTTACCCAGGAGCAATGCTCTCGAATATTAGCCATCTGGAACAAGTGACGGTTCAGCCCTGCCTGCTCACATGTTTTACGGAAGGTGGGTTCATGCATTGTGGGGGAGCAAGAGGCAACCACAACACGGTTTAAGCCCAACTCTTTGATATCCTGCTTTATCATCTCCTGCCCCGGTTCAGAGCACATGAATCGATAGACTCGGGCTGCCACCACTGAATTCAGATGCGAGGCATACTCGGCTACCTCAGCCACGTCTACCGTTCCAGCAATGTTAGTGCCGCAATGGCAGATATACACTCCTGTTCTTACTTCATCCTTACTGCTTTTAATTTCTGTTGTCATGGTTGCTCCAAAAACTGCGAAATCTGCTCCAGGGTGAATACCGGACCATCCTGGCAAACATACTTTTCACCAAGATTGCATCGGGCGCATTTACCAAGGCCGCACTTCATTTTGGCCTCCAGAGTAGTAACAATCTGGTTATCCTTAAAGCCTAAGTCCCTTAGTCTGGCCAGGGTAAAGCGGATCATTATCGGTGGTCCGCAAATAATGGCTATGGCACTATCTGGCGAGGGTGCCAATTCCTTCACTACATCGGGGACCAGGGCCACTCGACCTTTCCAGTCTTCATCACCCCTGTCAACAGTGAGTTCCAATTTAGTTCCAGGTGCTTTCATCCATGCCGGGAACTCCGGTTGAAACACCAAGTCTTGAGGTGTTCGTGCCCCGTTTATGATCAACAACTCCTTGTAATCATTTCGCCGTTCCAGTATTCTGTTAATCACCGGACGCAGTGGTGCCATCCCGATGCCCCCGCCGATGACGATTATATTCTTTCTCACATAATCTTCTAAAGGAAAGCAATTGCCGAAGGGTCCCCGCACTCCCAGCGTGTCTCCGGGCTCGAGTTCCTGTAAGGCCCTGGTTACTGTGCCTATACGCCGTACGGCGAATTCCAGACCGTCTTTCTGCAAACTCAAAGACACGATACCAAAGGGTGCCTCTCCCTCTCCAAAGGCTGAGAGCAAGGCAAACTGCCCTGGCTTGTAGTCGAAGTTGGCTCTGATGTCAGGGTCTTCCAGTTCCACATTTAGAAGCTTGATATCGGGAGTTAGCTGGATAGCCGTCTTCAGAGTCGCTAGATAGGGAACAAAAGGACTTTCAAGACCCACTTTTAGCCTCCGTCACTTGCTGCAGGTTGCTTATAACCTCGCGAATGTCTATATTCACTGGACAGTCTCTAACGCAGCGGCCGCAGCCAACACAGGCCACGTCTTGGAATTGCTCTGGAAAGTAGAAGAGCTTATGATAGAAGCGCTGCCGCAATCTCTCCCCCTTCGTAGTCCGGGGGTCATAACCCCCAGCCGTGAGGCTAAAGCCCGGGGATTGGCAGCTCTCCCAGCTTCGGACTCGTTCTACCTTTCCTTTATCAGCATAATCCCGCATATCGAAGCAATAGCAGGTGGGACAAACATAAGCACAGATGTTACAATGCAAGCAGCGGTCGGCAACTTGCTCCCAGTAAGGGTCATTGAAGAGTTCCCTCATTGCTGAGATGACTTCCCTGGTGGGAACAGCCTTAAGCTCGGGAGGAGCGGGTACTTTGCCCTTATACTCTGCCAAGCCCTTGGGTAGCAAGGTCTTTCCCTTCTCAGTAACAACCTGAACAATGTAGCCATCCTCTACTTCGGTAAGCAGGATATCCACATTGCTGGGGTCATCAGGTGCACTACCCATACTGGTGCAGAAACACTCCGGTTGCGCCTGGCGACAGGCAAGACCGATAAGAGCTGTTCGGTTGCGGCGTTCTCGATACAGGGTATCGCTTGGCTCTTCTAGGAAGGGTTTGTCCATCAGAGCAATGCCTCTAGCATCGCAGGGATGCAATCCAAAAATAACCGCATCACGTTCCACCTGCGTGGGAACCAACTCGACCTTCCCATCATCTTTTTGCACCGAGAAAAGGGTCTCTGTGGGGGGCAGGAACCATCCTTTGGGTGAGAGCGTGGTGTTATTGAAATCAAAGACAACCTCTTCCGCCTTAGATATAGGTTGAAACAAGGTCTGCTCTTGAACCTGGACTGGAGCAATGACGATGTGCTCCTTGAGGAGTTCGCCGATCCAGCGAATCAGGTCATCCTTGGAGGCAAATAGGTTCATTTTTCGAACTCCATTACTTCTTCCTTCTTAAAGGTGGCGAAGGGGGGTTTTTCTTCAGGGTCTAGCCCCGCCTGAAAGGCAAAAAGCTCCTTCACATCCTTCTCTAGCTTTCGATTGAGCAGGCTCAAGGGGATGCCCACTGGGCAAACCCGTTCGCACTCATTACAGCCGATGCAACGCCCTGCCAAATGAAAGGATCGAATGGTCTGCCACATGTCGTTCTCCTCAGGGGCGATGCGGATGCCCAGCCATAGGGGATCGAGTCTTTCGGCAAAGCACACCGGGCAATAACAGCCTGGACAGACCTGACGGCAGGCATAGCAACGAATGCAGTGGCCAAATTGCTCTAGCCAGAATCCCCTCCTGGTAGCAACGGACTTAGCCTCTTCCTCCGTAATGTCGGAATAGGTTTCCTCTTCGGCTTGTCTTTCAATCTCCCCTCCCGCCAGAAAGTCGTAGACCACCGGTTTAGATAACTGACAGGTTCGACACTTCGCCTGCAATGTCTCGCTTTTGTGGTTCCAATTCGTTTCCACCATACCAGGACAGCCAACCCCGATAATAAATACATTGTCTCGCTCTATCTGTCCTTCATTCAACAACAGGTTGATGGCCCGTGAGTCACAGGGTTTAACCACAACCGCCATCTTTTTACCTTTCTTATCCAGGAGATATTTAACTAGATTGTGAGCGCATGTCTCGTCGTAGATAAGCCGCTCTGTGTCAGAGGGGTTGTAAACAAAGAGGGGACGGGAGGTAACACCATCGCTAGCCCGCTCGTAGCCAATGACACCCTCAACCGTCCCTTCTTCCAAAAGGTTACGAGCCTTATCTCGAATCTGCTGGATTAACTCCTTATCCATCTAAAATTTTGCTCCTTGGCCCAAGCCCGGCCAGCTCCGCGGTGAAATCGGACAATAGGTCCGCAAACTTCTGCCCTTCTGATGCTGAAACCCACTCCACCCGCATCCTCTCCTTTGCTATACCTAGATAGTCAAGGAACTCACGAAGCAGTGCAAACCTGCGCCTAGTATGATAATTACCTTCAGTATAGTGACAGTCTCCAGGGTGGCAGCCTGAGACCAGGACCCCGTCAGCTCCCCTCTGAAAGCACTTCACTACGAAAAGGGGGTCAACCCGTCCCGAGCAGGGGACACGAATAATGCGAATATTTTGGGGATATCTCATGCGGCTAGTTCCAGCCATATCAGCGCCGGCATAGCTACACCAGTTGCATAAAAAACCAATGACCTTAGGTTGATACTCCGACTTCATAATGCCATCACCTCAGCCAGAATTTGCTGGTCACTGAAGCCCCTGAGCTTTATTGCCCCCGGGCGGCAGGCCGCCACACAGATGCCACATCCTTTACAGAGACTCTCATTAATAGAAGCCACGGTCCGCCCATCCCGCAGGGTTTCAGCTTCAACAGCCTGGAAGGGACAGACCTGTTGGCACAACAGGCAACCTGTGCACCGAGCAATGTCCACAATAGAGGTCATGGGTTCAGCTTCAATGGACTCCTGGCTAAACAGTTTCAGCACGTACTCTGCCGCAGCACCACCCTGGGTTACAGATTCCGGTACGTCGGTGGGAGCAACGGCACATCCGGCGATAAAGATGCCGTCCATGGCGGTCTCCACCGGGCGCAGTTTAGGGTGAGCCTGGAGGAGAAAATTCTTGGCATCGTAGCTAATATGGAGGGTTTGGAATAGCCTGGCGGCATCCTCGTTGGGCATTAACCCCGTGGCTAAAACCACCAGGTCGGCGGGTATGTTAAAAGTCTCGTTGCTGAGAAAGTCTTGCCCAGAGATTAAGAGTCTGCCATCTTGCTTAGCCACACTGTCAATCTGGCCTCTCATATAGGTGGTTCCTTCTTTCTCAGCCCGCGTCAGGAAGTCCTCAAAAATCTTACCCCCTGGCCCCCGGGCATCGACGTATATGATATAACTATGAGTATCCGGGGCATGCTCTTTCAGCATAATAGCTTGCTTAGCCATAACCATGCAGCATACCTTGTTGCAATAGCCAGTTCCGGTGCGTTCATCCCGAGACCCCACGCAACTTATAAAGACTACCTCTTTGGGGTGAGCCCCATTGGACGGGCGAACCACCTCGCCACCAGTGGGTCCGGCGGCGTTCATCATTCTCTCTATCTGCAGGGTGCTGACGACATCAGGATGGACACCGCCACCATATATACTGAACTGGGTATGGTCCAAGGGACCGGCTCCGGTAGCCACCACAATAGCTCCTACATCCTCCTCCGATATCTCGTCTTGCATTTCATGGTCAATAGCCTCAGGCTCGCAAACCTTCTCACACTCCCGACATTCGGAGCAGATTGCGCAATTCAAACAGCGCTTGGCCTCCTCGACTGCTGTTTTTTCGTCAAAGCCAAGCTCAACCTCATCAAATCCCTTCCGTTTCCCCACTCCAAGGGTCGGCATGGACTGTCTTGCTTTTGATATTACCCCAGCCTTTGATACCTCTTCTACCCTTTTAACTGTTTCTGGTCTTCCCTCTTCCATGTCTATCCCTCTGAGATAGCGGTCCATAGAGATGGCTGCTTCTTTACCGGCAGTAATAGCCGCGATAACATCAGCCGGATCAGAAACCACGTCACCACCGGCAAATACACCATCAATATTAGTTTGCAAAGTAACCGGGTCAACGCAGAGGGTTCCCCAGTTAGTGTAGTCTAGATCTTCGGGTAGCGTTGCCTTATCCACGCCCTGACCAACGGCCATGATCACATTGTCAACATCTATGGTGAATTCCGAGCCTTTGATGGGCACGGGGCGTCGGCGACCACTGGCATCAGGTTCACCCAGCTCCATGCGAATACATTGTATCCCGATTACCCGGTTGTCTTTAGATAACACTTTGACTGGTGCCGCCAGGAACTGAATCTTGATACCTTCACGTTCCATTTCCTCAATTTCACTGGGGATAGCCGGCATCTCAGCGCGGCTGCGACGATAAACAACATTTATCTCCTTAGCACCGAGGCGTTGGGCTATTCGAGCGGCATCAACAGCAGCATTACCACCGCCGATAACTGCCACTTTACTTCCCAGGCTGACTTTGACTCCAAAGTTGACTTGCCTCAGGAAGTCAAGGGAGTGGAGCACTCCGGGAATATTCTCACCGGGAATCCCCATTTTTTGACTGACGCCAGCACCTGTACCCAGGAAAATGGCTTTATATCCCTCGTCGAAGATTTCAGTGAGATTTTTCACCGGGGTATTTGTCTTAATCTCTACCCCTAACTCTTGTATATAGTTTATCTCGTTATTGAGTACCTCTTTGGGCAATCTGTATTCAGGGATACCATAGCGTAATAGACCTCCCACCTCAGGGGCAGACTCAAACACTGTGACTGGATATCCCTGCCTGACCAGGTCGTAAGCACAGGCTAGGCCAGCGGGACCAGAGCCGGCAATAGCTACCTTTTCCTCTTTGGTCATTTCCACTGGTGCTGCTTTTTCCCTACCTGTTTTCAGTTCATAGTCAGCCATAAAACGCTTAAGAGTTCTGATGGCTATGGGTTGGTCAACTTGGCCTCGCTCACAGTCCTGCTCGCAGGGGTGGGTGCACACCCGTCCACAAACTCCGGCAAAGGGCATAGTCCTGCGGAGCACCTCTAGAGCCTCCTTGAACTTGCCCTGGGAGATGAGAGCAATATAACCTTGGGCATTGACTCCGGCGGGACAGGCAACCCGGCATGGTGGATAACCACGCTTATCTATAGTATATTTATTGGGAATTGCCTGGGGAAAAGGAATATAGGTGGCCTTTCGCTTACCCAAGTTCTCATCAAATTCACTATTTAGTTCGACGGGACAAACCTTAACACACTCACTACAGCTTGTGCATTTGCTCATATCGATGTAGCGGCTCTTGTTTTTAATCTTGACCCGGAAGTTACCTATATACCCTGAGACATCCTCCACCTCACTGTAGCTCATTAGCTTAATATTGGCATGCTGTCCCACCATAGTCATCTTGGGCGTCAGGATGCAGGCGGAACAGTCCAGGGTGGGGAAAGTCTTGTCCAGCTGGGCCATGTGTCCCCCGATGGAGGGCTCTCGCTCGACCAAGATAACCTCGTAGCCAGCATCTGCAATATCTAAGGAGGCCTGGATGCCAGCAATGCCGCCGCCGATGACCAGAGCTCGCCTGGTTATGCCAACATGCTTGGGGGTGAGGGGCTCTTGCCAGGCAACCCTGGCCACTGCTTTCCGCACCAGGTCTATCGCCTTAGCCGTAGCTTCCTCAACTTGGTCAGGGTGGACCCAGCTACAATGCTCCCGTAGATTTGCAATCTCCAGGAGATAGGGGTTCAAACCGGCACCAGTCACTGTTCTGCGAAAGGTTGCCTCATGCATACGTGGCGAACAGGCGCCGATGACCACCCGGTTAAGCTGATGCTCAGTTATAGCCTGCTGGATAGCTGCTTGGCCAGGATCACTGCAGGTAAACTTATTGTCTTCAACATGAACTACCTGAGGTAGCCTTCTCGCCGCCTCAGCTACCTCCGGGATATTCACAGCCCCAGCTATGTTACTGCCACAGTGGCAGAGGAAAACTCCAATTCTAGCCATGCCTTATTCTCCTTTAGATCCTTACTCGTGAGCAGCCCAACAGTCGTGCACGGTCAATTCTCTCGGTGCTTTTGGGTAATTCTTTTCAACACTTCGAGGCTACCAGTTGTGTGCATAATAACCGTCACATGATACCTCATATCCAAATTATTATCAAGCCGAAATCGGCTATATTTTAGATTATGCGGAAAAAAATTTCTAACATTATAGCAAAATTACAATGATTGTTAGCAAGTCCAGTGCAAGCACGAGTGAGAATGACTTTTGCCTTACCCACACTAATTGTGATAAAAGACGGACGGGCTTATTATTAGCTGTCTGGGCTTGCACATTTAGTTATTTACCCGTAAAATGCTTAACGTTGCCCCCATCGTCTAGAGGCCTAGGACATCAGCCTTTCAAGCTGAAGACCAGGGGTTCGAATCCCCTTGGGGGCACTTTTTACTTCTCCCAGGCACCTTCACCAATCAGGGGCACGAAATAGCAACCGCCTAAGTTTTCTATCTGGTTTCTTTTCTTTAATTTAGTGACCCGGAGTAGTTCTTGCTGCAGTCGAGAGCCCACAGGGATTACCAATCGCCCATTACAGGTTAGTTGCTCCAAAAGGACTTCAGGCACGGTAGGGGCACCAGCAGAGACTATAATAGCATCGTAAGGTGCTTCATCCGGCCAACCCAGAGTTTTGCCAGCTACGTGAACTTCGATGTTGGAATAACCCAGCTTATCCAAAACTTGCCTGGCCGATTTCGCCAATTCAGGTATACACTCTACGGTAACCACTTTTTGAGCTAACTCAGCTAATATCGCAGCCTCGTAGCCGCTTCCAGTACCCAGCTCCAGTACCTTTTCATCTCCCCTGAGCTCCAAAGCTTGTACCATCAGAGCCACAATGAAAGGTTGGGAGATGGTTTGCTCAAAGCCAATGCTCAAGGGTCTGTCGTCATAAGCAGCCTGATATTGCTCTTGTGATACAAAGGCTTCACGGGGAACACGCTTCATAGCTTCAACTACGCGATTGTCTGCAATTTCGTACTCAAGGTGTTTAAGTAAACTTTGTCTAGTCCACTCTAAATCCGCCACAGTTCACCAGTCGAAGACGTCAACCAAGAACGAAAGATAAGATTATAATAACCAGAATTATGGCTCCAGCAATGATGCCGATGCGTTTTACTTCAGGTATAACATATTGATAGCGGCCGGTGAAATCTTGAGCTTTTGGGGATATTGTAGTCGGCGATTGTATCTCAGCAGGCAGTGGCCCCAGTTGTTGCGAACGCCCCTCCTGTGCCGCCTTGGCCACTCTAGCCCGATGCTTAGCTTTAGCAAGCCGTGATTTTTTCGCCATTATCCTTGCCTTGGAGTAGATTGCCTATAAACTCTTGTGCTGGAAATATATGCATGACCTAAAAGTTGCTGGAGTTGATGGAGCTCAGTGCCACTTTGTAATTTACGTCTGGCGAAGCTATGACGCAAGGCCTGCGGTGTGACCTTGCCACCCAGACTTGCCCTGGAGGCATAACCTTTAATAATCTGCCATAACCCCTGCCTGGTCAACCTCTTGCCACGTCGATTAAGAACTAGGGCTTCCTCTCTCTCGTCATATAATAAATCCAGCCTATCATTTCTGAGGAAATTTCCTAAAAGCAGGCTTAAACGATGGTCAAAGGGAACTCGTCTCTTGGAATTAATATGCACACAATTTTGCTCCAAATCAATATTCTTAACATTCAATGATACTAATTCGCTTATGCGTAAACCAGTGGCATAAAGTAATTCCAGCGTCACCACATCTCTTTTAGCTTCCGGAGTGGATAGCTTTGTTGCCTCGGCAAGCAACCTTTGGTACTCAGAGGAAGATAAGAAATTGAGTGCATGCCTGCTAACTTGAGGCGAGGGCAAATTTTGCGTCGGATTCTTCCTCATCCTCCCCGAATCAACCATAAATTTGAAGAATGATTTGGCTGATGCGACCTTGCGAGCGGTTGTTGCCGCAGAGTATCTCTTCTCCCTGAGCTTGAGCAAATAGCTCTTCAAAAGGTCATCATAGGACTTGATTATACCCTTTGCCTGCTCTGTGGTAATAAAGGCTGCCATTTGAGTCAAATCATTGCGATAAGCAGCTACAGTATTCTGGGAACAGCCTTTGTCCTGGGTCAAATATTGAAGGAAGGCATCGATATCCAACTTCATCATAGTTACAGTCAACCGCAAAACTCCTCATAATTCTCCCTCCCCTGGCGGGAGGGAGTTAGAGGGAGGAGGATGTCACCCTCACTTTAATCCTCTCCCATCAAGGGAGAGGAATTCTATACGATATTATACAGTTAATTATTATTGTAACATAATGCGAGTTATTTTGCCTATACACAAGCCACTTGCTACAATAAATTTGCCATGGAATTACAACAATTAAAAGTTTTGCCAGCAAAGCCCGGAATTTATTTATTTAAGGACAAAGAGGATAAGGTCATATATGTCGGCAAGGCTGCCAACCTGAACAGTCGGGTAAGGAGTTATTTTGGCGCTCCTTCTAACCTGTCATCCAAGGTCCAAAGGTTAGTGTCAAAAATACAGGATTTTGAGTTCGTAGTTACCAATTCCGAGCAAGAAGCGCTTATCCTGGAATGCAACATGATAAAGAAATATACCCCGCGGTACAATGTGCGCCTCAAAGATAACAAGACTTTTCCTTACTTTAAGATAGACATAAACGAAGATTGGCCTCGTGTTTACATCACCCGCCGTGTTCAAAAAGACGGAGCCAGATACTTTGGACCCTTTGCCAGTGCTGGCTCGGTACGCAAGACTCTAAGGTTAATAGAGAGAATCTTTCCTTTTCGCAGTTGCAGCAAGCGTATCGAGGGTAAAGATAAGCGGCCCTGTCTTGACTATTATATCCGCCGCTGTCTCGGACCATGCACTGGAGCAGTGGAAAAACAGGAATACCACGACGTAATAAACCAGGTCATCCTATTTTTTCAGGGGAAGCAGGAACTTATTCTTCGTGAACTAAACACCAAGATGAAAGCCGCAGCGCAGCAGCTTCAGTTTGAGAGGGCAGCTTTGCTGCGTGACCAAATTAATGCCATAGAAGAAGTTATAGAGGGGCAGAGGATTGCTACAACTTTGCAGGGGGAAAAGGATATCATTGGTCTGGCACAAAATAGAAAACAGGCTTATGTCGAGCTCTTTTCTATTCGCAATAATAAACTTGTTAGCCAGGACCATTTTGTTATGGAAGGCATCAAGGACGAGTCTCCCGGGCGAATAATGACCAGTTTTGTGCAACAATACTATGCCTCCTCTTCATATATCCCACCGCTGGTATTGCTTCAGTATCCGGTGGACGAGCCAGTAGTGCTTTCTCAATGGCTTGAACAGCAAAGAGGGAGCAGGGTAAAACTTCAAGTGCCTCGGCGAGGAGCCAAAAAGAAGCTGGTGGATACTGTAGCTGAAAATGCTGCCAAGGGTCTACAACTGGCCCGAGCTAAAGAGATGAAGGCAGAGGTCATAAGCTCCGGCTTACAAGAGCTAAAACACAGGCTTCACCTGCCCAAAATGCCCCGGAGGATAGAATGTTACGACGTTTCCAATATTCAGGGTGCTTTGGCCGTGGGCAGCATGGTTGTCTTGGAAAAAGGCTGGCCTAAACCAGCATATTATCGCCGCTTCCGCATCAAAACTGTAGCTGGCGCTGACGATTATGCCATGATTCAAGAGACATTGAGTCGAAGGTTTAAACGAAGACTGAAAGGCGAAGGTACCTGGGCAATCATGCCCGACCTTGTTATCATTGACGGCGGCAAGGGGCAACTTAACGCCGCTCTGGAGGTGAGGCAAGCCTTAGGGCTGGACTCTATCCCCATGGTCAGCCTGGCTAAAGAAAACGAGGAGGTATTTATACCCGGCGACCCCAAGCCAGTTTATATAGCTAAAGATTCTCCAGCCCTCCATATACTACAAAGAGCCAGGGATGAAGCTCATCGCTTCGCTATTAGTTACCACCAGAAGTTGCGTCACAAGGAAACCATTACTTCCACTCTGGATAACATCCCCGGCATCGGGCCAAGGCGAAAGAAAGCCTTGCTAAGAAAGTTTGGCTCAATTCAAGCTATCAAGGAAGCTTCGTCGGAGGAGCTCAGCCAGACAGAGGGCATAACGTCGGCCATAGCACAAAAGGTTAAGGAATACTTAACAATTTCCCC
>JAUVXS010000041.1 GCA_030603485.1 Dehalococcoidia bacterium | reverse complement strand
CAGGCTGCTTTGGCGGTATCTATGACCGAGCCGCCGCCGACAGCAACTATGGCATCAGGCTCGAATTGTTTCATGCCTTCGGCACATTCCCTGACATTCTCCAGGGGTGCCTCCGGTTGAGCCTTATCCCAGGGTTGGGTTTTGAATCCGGTTCTCTGCAATACGTTGGATACCCTGGTGGCATATCTGCGGGCATGCTCATCAGTAACAATGAATGCCTGCTTGTTGGCACACATTGTTGCCAGCATGTCGAAGGCACTTCCCGCTAGTCCGGGTGCCTCATTGAGGGCATTGAACCCCATGAAGATTTTAGGTACGCTGAAATACGTGGAAAGGCCTCTTATGGCACTAGCGGAGGCCAAGGGAACAAGGGTTTTTAATCTGGGGTCGGTAAACCAGTAACTCATGAATCCGCACCTCCTTTGTTATTAATACCGTATTTATGGTTAACCGCATAATCTCGCATAAAGTTTCTCTCCCTCGATGGAAGTCCAAATTAAATCGGGATTGAACTTTGTCATTTGTTATTGTTTGGTAGTCTGATTCAACCCAGCTTGGCTACCAGCTCCTGGCATTCCTTTCCATTGGAGAAATGGTTATGTGGTTAGCCTGTTTTTTCTTATAAACCTGCCCATTCTTCGCAGTGCTTCTTCGATATTAGATAACGAAGTAGCATAGCAGCAGCGAACAAAACCTTCACCGCATGCTCCAAAAGCAGTGCCCGGGACTACGGCAACTTTTTCTTCCAATAGTAGTTTTTCAGCAAACTCCTCTGAACTCATTCCGGTAGCTTTTATAGAGGGAAAGGCATAGAAAGCGCCCTTGGGCTCGAAACAGGGTAAACCAATCTCATTTAACCTTTTGACCATGAAGCGGCGGCGTCTGTTGTATTCTTGGACCATCTTTTGGACCTCAGCTTCACCGTTTCTCAGGGCCTCGATGGCTGCCATCTGTGCTATCGTTGGAGCACTGAGCATTGTGTATTGATGGATTTTTGTCAGAGCCTGGATGAAGCGGCGTTCGGCTGCCACATAACCAATGCGCCAACCAGTCATGGCATGAGATTTAGAAAGTCCGCTAATCAGAATGGTGCACTCCCTCATCATGGGAAGGCTGGGAAAGCAAATATGCTCATCTCCGTAGACTAAACGGGCATATATCTCATCGGATATTACCAGTAAGTCATGTTTTTTAGCCAACTCGGAAATAGCCCTAGACTCTTTTTTGGACATGACCGCACCAGTGGGATTTGCCGGGTAACCTACTAAAATAGCCTTCGTCTGTTTTGTGATACGGGCTTCAATATCGGTTGCCCTGACGACGAAGTTGTTTTCTTCGTTTGTGGGAATAAGAATAGGCACGCCGCCAGCCAGAATGATGTCGGCAGGATAAGCTACATAGCAAGGGTCGGGAATTATGACTTCGTCACCGGGATTGATAATTGCTCTCAGAGCAAGGTCCAATCCTTCACTACTTCCTGTAGTAACAAGAATTTCATGTTCAGGATGATAACTGATCCCGTAATGAAGCTCCAGGTAGCTGGTCAATTCCTGGCGCAGTTCCGGCATACCTGAGTTCGAGGTATACATGGTGTAGCCTTTTTCTAGAGAATATGTGCCTGCCTCCCTGATATGCCAGGGGGTAACGAAATCAGGCTCACCGATACCGAGTGAGATAATGTCTTCCATGGAGGAAAGCAGATCGAAGAACTTCCTGATGCCTGATGGGGGAAGGGTAGCCACCTTTTGTGAAATCAGGTTGTCCCGGGCTTCGATTGCAGTGGACTCTATGTTCAGCATGTTACGGCGTTATCGGTAAACGTCTATTTGCTTCCTTGAGAAGGTGAAAGGTTTCCCCGTTCTCCTTATATCGTTTGAGAAGAAAATGGGTGACGGTGCTTTGCACCTGCTCGAGAGGAGCCAGCTTTTCCGTGACAAAACTGGAAATTTCCTGCATATGTTTGCCTCTCACTAACATAGCCAGTTCATAGGTGCCCGAGACTAGATAAGCAGAATATACTTCGGGAAATTGATAAATGCGCTCGGCAATGGCATCGAAGCCGACATCACGTTGTGGTGTTACTCTGACTTCGATTAAAGCCCATACATCTTCCTGGCCTAATTTGGACCAGTCTATTATGGTTCTATATTTCAGAATAGTCCTATCTTTCTCAGCCTGCTTGATTATTTGTTCTACCTCACTGACAGGTTTATCCACCATGGTGGAAATCTGTTCCGGAGTTGCTCGAGCATGCTGTTCCAGAATCTCAAAAATCTCTTTCATGACTTCTCCTTAAGACACTAATTCCACAGCAGACCATTGGTCACTTGTTTCATTGTAACACAGTTCAAATAGTTTACTACCCTCAGTAATAACTTTGAATAGCCTTTTGCCGGGTTCCTGCCAGGCTTTTTCTATTGACTTTATTCCAAGTTCCTTTTCTTGCCAGACGAAAGACCGTGGTTCTTCAGCGTAGACATAGCTGGAATAGCATTTCACCTTTATCTCCATATTTCGCCCCTGACATACTATAAGATTCAATTCAACGACAGATCGTTGGTCATCTGGCTCATTATAATACAGTTCAAGTAGTTTACCATTCTCAGTAACAACTCTGGAGCTTGTTGTAAAATTGACAAACGTGATACGCTGAAGTAGTATCATAGAGGTGAAGGATGAAAAAAGATTTGCTCTCAATATCCGACCTTAACCGTAAGGAAATTGAATACCTCATGGAGCAAGCCCGGCGTATGAAACGAGAGGGGTCACCGCCTCTCCTTTCAGGAAAAACTTTGGCTCTCCTCTTTGAAAAACCCTCCTTACGAACCAGGGCCAGTTTCGAGATAGCTATGTATCAGCTAGGCGGACATGGCATCTATCTATCTCCAGAAGAAGTGAGTTTGGGCAAGCGAGAGCGAGTGGCTGACGTAGCTCGAGTACTAAGCCGTTATGTCGACGCCATTGCCGCGCGAACATTTTCCCAGGATACCTTGCATATTCTTGCTGGCCATTCTTCTGTGCCCGTAATTAATGGTCTGTCCGACCTGGAACACCCCTGCCAGGCCCTTTCCGACCTTTTCACCATCTATGAAAAGAAAGGAAGGCTTACTGGCTTGACCGTAGCATTCATTGGCGATGGCACTAATGTGGCCAATAGCTTACTTCTCTCTGCCTGTCAACTTGGCATGACTTTCCATTTCGCCTCTCCACCGGGCTATGATGTTAACGAGAAGGTATTGAATCAAGGAAGGGAATTCGCTGCCCTTAGTGGCGGCCAGATTCGGCTGACCAATAACCCTGATGAAGCGGCCAGAGATGCTGACATAATATATACTGATGTCTGGGCTAGCATGGGTCAGGAGGCTGAAGTGGAGAAACGCCGTCTTGCCTTTTCTGGTTATCAGGTGGATAATAAATTATTGAGCTTGGCTAAAGGAGATGTTTTGCTGATGCATCCCTTGCCGGCCCATCACGGCGAGGAAATTTCTGTCGGGCTGCTAGATGACCCTCGGTCAGTGGTATTTGACCAGGCGGAAAACAGGCTTCATCTGCAAAAGGCATTACTGGTGAAGCTGCTGTTAAATCCAAAGGTATCAGGCAAATGAGCAGGCCTATTGTAGCCATTGTGGGGAGAACCAACGTGGGCAAGTCCACTTTGCTTAACCGCCTGGCGGGCAGGCGGTTAGCCGTAGTTGCTGATTTGCCAGGGACCACCAGGGACCGCGTTTTTGCTGTTGTTTCCTGGCAGGGGCAGGAGTTGACCGTGGTTGACTCCGGTGGCTGGCAAACAAAGCCGTCTACATCTTTGGCGCAAAAGGTCAAACAGCAGGTCGAAGCAGCCATTGCCCAGGCGGATGCCATCATATTCCTGGTAGATGCCAGGGACGGAGTTATTGCTGCCGATAGGGAAATTGCTGATGTGCTACGCACCGCCGATAAGCCTATTATACTAGCAGTAAACAAGGTAGATTCTGCAAAACAAACAAATCAGGTAGCCGATTTCTACCACCTGGGCATGAGTGAGCCTATAGGCATCAGTGCCCACCATAATCGAGGGATAGACGATTTGATGAATGCTGTGCTGGCTTCCCTGCCACCGCAGCCTATCAGCATTGCTGACTCGGGACAGACTAAATTGGCTATTGTTGGGCGACCTAACGTAGGCAAGTCAACTTTGTTAAATACATTGCTGGGCGATGAAAGGGCTATTGTCCATGAAACTCCAGGGACGACCCGCGACTCGCTTGATGCTTTAATTCGGTGGGATGATAAGGAAATCTTACTTGTCGACACCGCTGGGATTAAACGGCGCGGAAGGGTTGATGCTGGAGTGGATTATTATAGTTTACTTCGCTCTCTCCAGGCTATTAACCGCTGTGATGTTGCCTTGTTGCTAATCGATGCCAGTGAATTTATTACTGCCCAAGATATGCATATCGCTGGCTATATTATTGAGGTTGGAAAGGGTATAATACTACTGGTCAACAAATGGGACCTTGTTCCACAAGAACAAAAGGAGGGATTCAAACAAAGCGTGGAGCAAAGACTTAAATTTGCCTCGTACACACCTATTATTCACATCTCTGCCAAACGAGGGCAAGGCATAAAGAGGATTCTACCCCAAGCCTGGAAAATCTGGCAGGAAAGGCAAAAGCGAGTACCCCAATCAGAAGTTAACGAGTTAGTCAAACAGGCAGTAAGTACTCATCCCCCACCTCGCGCAGGTTCCAGGCGGTTGCACATTACTCGAGCCTATCAAGATGAGTCTCAACTAGCAACCTTCGTTCTCAAGGTTAACTATCCTCAACTGGTTCATTTTTCCTATCAACGCTACCTGGAAAATAAACTTCGCCAGGGCTTTGGTTTTCGTGGCGTTCCTTTGAAGTTAATTTTCACCAAGGCTGCCCGCAAAATCAACAAAAAGATGGAGGTGAAAGCATGATGGTAGCTAAGTTCGTTGCCGTGGTAATCATTGCTTATCTCCTTGGTTCCATTCCCTTTGGTTTGATAATAGGCAAGCTGAGAAAAGGTGTTGATGTCAGGGAATATGGAAGCGGTAAGACCGGCGCCACTAATGTGATGAGAACTGTAGGGACCAAGCTTGGCGTTTTAGCTCTGGTTCTTGATGTGGTTAAAGCTACTGGGGCAGTCATGCTAGCTACAGTAATTATAGATAGCGGCAGTGGTATCTTAGCCGTTGGGGGTGTGTCTATTCATTGGCAGCATGTAGCCCAGGTTGTGGCTGGCCTGGCCGCAATGGCAGGACACAACTGGCCCGTATTTGCCAAGTTTAAAGGAGGAAGGGGAGTAACGGCCTATTTTGGCACATTGTTTGCTATTTACCCTCCGGCGGGCATATTTGGTGCCCAAGTTGTAGCTATAGCAGCATTACGCAGCCGGCACATGTCTCTTGGTTCTATTCTTGGAGCCCTCGCAGCTTTGTGCTTAATGATACCCTTAACCATCGGCTACAATTTCCCTCTCATCTATCTAGCTTATAGTTCGGTAGTTATCGCACTGCTTGTCTACCAACACCAGGACAATATAAAACGCCTACGACAGGGCACAGAACGCCGGTTATGGTGAAAAAGCATGAGAGACCATGCCTAAGATTACGATCATAGGCAATACCTCCTGGGGCAACACTTTAGGCGTCTTGCTGAGCGATAAAGGAGCAGCGGTAAAACTGTGGACGCGAAGTGAGGCTGAAGCCAAAAAATTAAATCAAGAACGGCGTAGCTATTCCTCTACTAGCAGCATTGGGGAAGCCTTGAATGGGACTGACCTCGTAATCTGGGCGGTCCCCTCTCAGAAGTTGAGAGAAAATGTCAATCAAGCCAGGGATTATCTGACCGATTCGATGCTATTGATGAGTGCTGCCAAGGGGTTGGAACTAAATAGTGGGAGGAGGATGTCACAAGTACTGGCGGAGGAGATTGCTCCATCTTTAAGAGGACAAATTTGCGTCCTCTCTGGTCCCAATTTAGCCAAGGAAATTGCCCAGGGTCTGCCTGCTGCTTCGGTCGTTGCCGCTCAGGATGTATCTCTGGCAGAAGGAGCGCGGGAACTGATGGAGTCACCCAAATTCCTTCTATCTATTAGCGATGACGTTATCGGAGTTGAATTAAGCGGAGCCTTGAAAAACATTGTAGCTTTGGGAGCAGGCATGATGGATGGCCTAGGTTTAGGCGACAACGCCAAGGGAGCTTTTATTGCCTGGGGGTGGACTGAGGTTGTTTCCCTAGGGGTAGCTCTGGGGGCCAGGGCTGACACCTTTTATGGCTTGGCCGGTTTAGGTGACCTGATAGCTACTTGCTCCAGCAACCTAAGCCGCAATCATTATGTTGGATGCGAACTGGCTCAGGGGCGCTGTTTATCTGAAATATCTGCCTCTATGCCACACGTTGCTGAGGGGGTCGCCACCGCTGCGGCAGCCTACCAATTAGCAAGAAACCAGGGGCTTGACTTACCTATTATCAACCTTACTTATAAGATTCTTTTTGAAGGCTTGTCCCCAGGTCGGGCATTGATTGAATTCAACGAATTAGCAGCTAACCATCACTGACTCCGGACTAGATGTCTAGAGGCGGTTCAGTCCGAGATAGTGCCTTGGCTAATTCTTCAAAAAGATGACGCTGGTTTTTATCCAGGTGTTGTGGAGTTATTATGACTACTTTGACGAGCAAGTTTCCGCTTCCCTTGCCATCAATATAAAGGATTCCCTTACCTTTAAAGCGAAAGATTTTCCCATTTTGAGTTCCTGGTGGTATTCTTAAATCTACCTTTCCATCTAACGAGGGCACTCTTACCTCATCGCCCAGAGCCGCTTGAGCAAAATTGATTGGTAACTCGTAGAGAATGTCACTGCCATCTCTATGGAATAGATTGTGTGGCTTTACTGAAAAGGTGACATAGAAGTCTCCGGGAGGGCCTCCATACAAGCCAGCGCTCCCCTCTCCATTCAGACGTAATCGTTGCCCATCATCCACACCAGCAGGAATCGTAACCATTACCTTGCGCTTCACCTTTATTCTCCCTCTTCCCTGGCATTGAGAACAAGGATTGCTTATTACAGCGCCACTACCTCCACAGCGAGAGCAAGTGGTGATATGAGTGAAGCGCCCAAAAATACTTTGCTGAACTCTCCTAACTTGCCCTGTGCCACGACAATCAGGGCAGGTCAGGGGATTTGTTCCTGGTTCGCTGCCAATGCCATGGCATGAGGGGCAGAACTCGATGCGTTGTATTTCAACCTCTTTACTATAGCCGAATACCGCCTCCGTAAAGGAAAGAGTAAGGTGACTTTGTAAGCTATCTCCCCTCTGTGGAACACGCTGAGAAGTACGGCCAAATGGGGTGCCGAAACCGCCGAAGAAGGATTCAAAAATATCTCCCAGCCCGCCAGAGCCAAAATCAGGCAAGCCTTCCGCAACATCTACTCGGCCATAGCGATCATACCTGCTCCTTTTCTCAGGATCGGACAGGACCTGGTGGGCCTCGTTTATTTCCTTAAACTTCTCCTCGGCTCCTGTCTCTCTATTGCGGTCAGGATGGTACTGGAAAGCTAATTTGCGAAACGCCCTCTTAATTTCCTCATCACTGGCGTTTCGAGGCACCGCCAGCACTTCATAATAATCTTGCTTTATCGCCATAACCTTTAAGTATAACCCTTAAATGGCTATGCTGACAACTTTTAGCTACTGAACTTACAAATAATGGACGTCTTAAGAAGTGATATAATCATGGTACCGTGAAACAGCAAATTGAAGAAATCCTCCGTCATCACGAGAAAAAGAAAATCATCGACGAAAACCTTAGAGCTTCAGCCGTGCTTATACCTCTTTTTTATAACCAGGGCCAGTATCATGTCTTATTTACCGAAAGGAGCGATGAGGTAAACTTCCACAAAGGGCAGGTTTGCTTTCCTGGGGGAACCCAGGAGCCATCAGATTCCAGCTTACTCCAAACTGCCCTCAGAGAGAGTGAAGAAGAGATAAGTTTAAAGGCTAAAGATGTTGAAATTTTAGGGGAGCTTGACGATAGCATAACCCTTACCAGTAACTATGTTATTTCGCCTTTTGTCGCCTTCATACCCCATCCTCAATCTTTGAGAACCGACGGCAAAGAAGTCAAGGAAGCCTTTTCCGTACCCCTGTCATTCTTGATGGATGAAGCCAATTTCAATCAAGATTCTTACACATATGAATATGAAGGGCATATCATCTGGGGGGCTACCGCAAGGATTTTAGGACAGTTCATCGATTTGTTGAAGTCTGAGAGCGAGACTCTGCAATAGTCATTTCTTCTCTTTAGCCTTGACTTTTATTGCTTTGGGCTTTACTTCTTCAGTTTTGGGTATAGTGAGGGTTAGAACGCCATCCTCCATCGTTGCTTCAGCCTTGTCTGACTTAAGCTCGCTGGGAAGAACCACGCTGCGGGAAAAAGCGCCATACCGTCTCTCCCTGTACAGATAATCTTCTTCTTTGACCTCTTGTTCCGTTTTACTCTCCCCCTTGATAGTCAAGGTTTCACCAGTGATGTCAATGCTGACATCCTCCGGTTTCAAACCCGGCAAAGCTGTCTTCACCACGACATCGTTGGGTGTCTGGTAGACATCCAGGGTTGGAGCCCCTGCTTCACTAAAGGTGCTGAGAATGCGCGAGGGTCGGACAAAACTGTCGTCAAACAGCCTGTCCATTGCCTGTCTCAGGCTCATAAGTTCAGTAAAGGGATGCCATCTCTCTATAGCCATCTGTATTACCTCCTTTCGTTATTTTTTACTGAGCCCCCCTCTCAGTTCAGTTGATAGTATAGGAAAGTTAAACAACATTGTCAAATTCCTTCGATGATTGGTTAAGGTCATTTGACAAATTAGTTAAAGGCCTTTATAATTAGAGTGAAATTATTAGGAAAGAGAGATGGCCGGCAAGGACTATTATCAAATTTTAGGCGTAAGTAGGAATGCTTCAGAAAAGGAAATCAAGCAGGCCTACCGCCGTTTGGCTCGTAAACACCACCCTGACCTTAACCCTGGCGACAAATCAGCTGAGGAAAGATTTAAAGAGATAAATGCGGCTTATGAGGTTATTTCTGATCCTAAAAGGCGAAAGAAATATGACCAGTTTGGTGACCAGTGGGAATATGCTGAGCAATTTGCTAAATCCGGGGGCCGGGAGAGAGTTCGACAGGATTTCGGCAGGGGTGGCACGACTTTCGAATATGGCGATCTGAGCGGCTTTGGCGATATTTTATCAAGCTTGTTCGGCGATTCTGGTATAGGCTCGAGGATTAGGCGCGAGCCGCAGCGCGGTCAGCATATGGAATCAACGATCGAGGTAACCCTTGAGGAAGCTTACCATGGCTCTACGCGTGTTATACAGCTTCAGACCGAGGAGCTTTGTACAGCATGTGGCGGAACAGGCAAAGTAGGCAATCGAGTTTGTACTATTTGTGCAGGTGCCGGTGGAAAAGTAATTCCCAGGCGCCTAGAGGTTAAGATTCCAGCGGGAGTTAGAGATGGCTCGAGGATTCGTATAGCAGGGGAAGGTGGTCCTGGCCGTACCGGTGGCAATAAAGGCGACCTTTATCTTGTAGTAAAAGTTCTTCGCCACAAGCTCTTTGAGCGTAAAGGAAACGACCTTTACACTGAAGTCTCAGTGCCTTTAACCACCGCCATATTGGGTGGCGAGGTTGGATTGCCCACTTTAAACGGCAATCTATCTCTTAAAATACCACCGGAGACTCAAAACGGCAAGGTTTTCCGCATGGCAGGGAAGGGCATGCCAGTACTGAGTAATGCCAATTACGGCAATATGTTCGCCAAGGTAAAAGTGGTTCTGCCCACCAATTTGACCGAGGAGGAAAATAAACTATTTGAGAGATTGCGGTCCCTGCGATCCACATAAAGCGAGGTGCCACGATGATGTACTGGGAATCTAAATCAAGATATGTAATAAGCATAGCCGCCAGAATGATAGGAATAGAAGCTCACACATTGCGGTATTACGAAAGGCTGGGGCTGGTACAGCCAGAGCGCTCAAGTGGCAATATCCGTCTCTATTCGGAGGAAGACGTTGCCCGTTTGCGCTATATTAAGGCTCTGATGAGTGATTGTGGCGTTAATTTGGCTGGGGTGGAGGTGGCGTTGAGGTTGATGCAAAGGATGAAAGAGATGCAACAGCAACTTGAGGAAATGGAGAGAAACATTAAGAAAGTTGCCGAAGCTGAAATAGAAGACATAATAGAGGACATAATAGAAGACGCAGAATGGAAGGAGGTGTAGAAAGTTGAAACCAGAGAGATTTACTGAGCAGGCGCAGGAAGTTCTAGCAGCCTCACAAGAGATGGTTCGTCGCTATCGCCATAACCAGTGGGATGTGGAACATATTCTATTGGCCTTACTGGAGCAGGAAAAGGGGGTAACCAGGGACATATTACAAATGCTAGGTGTGGATATTGATGTGGTAAAAAAGCGAGTAGAATCAACACTTGAGAGTTTCCCCAAAATAGCTTACGAAGCCACGCAAATTTATGCTACCCCGCGGATTTCTGCTCTTCTCGAGAATGCCAACAGAGAGGCCGACAGGCTCAAGGATGAGTTTGTCAGTACGGAGCATTTGCTCGTTGCTATCGCCGGGGAAACCAGAGGTGAAGCCGCAACAATTCTAGCTGAATCTGGTGTTAACCAGGAAAAGATTTATCAAGCTTTGCAGAAAATTCGTGGCGGACATCGAGTTACCGACCGTCAAGCGGAAAGTAAATACCGCTCCCTGGAAAAATACGGGCATGACCTTACAGAGTTAGCTCGTCAGGGTAAACTCGACCCTGTAATTGGGAGGGAAAACGAAATCAAACGTGTAACGCAAATACTTTCCCGGCGTACCAAGAACAACCCCGTGATTATTGGTGACGCCGGAGTAGGCAAGACAGCCATTGCTGAGGGATTAGCTCAAAAGATTACCGCTGAAGATGTTCCTGATTCTCTGAAAGGGAAGAAGGTGGTGGCTTTAGACATGGGAGCGTTGGTAGCGGGTAGCAAATTCCGCGGCGAGTTTGAGGAAAGGTTGAAGGCAGTTTTAGACGAAGTCCGGCAGGCGGCCGGCGAAGTAATTATGTTCATTGATGAACTTCACACCGTGGTAGGAGCCGGAGCTGCCGAAGGAGCAATCGACGCCAGTAATATGCTGAAGCCAGCACTGGCTCGTGGTGAGATTCAATGTATCGGGGCTACTACACTCGATGAGTATAGAAAGCGTATTGAAAAAGATAAAGCTCTGGAGAGACGTTTCAGCCCTGTTTATCTCGATGAACCCAGCACAGAAGCCACCATAGAGATGCTCCAAGGACTTCGTCCTAGATATGAAGCACACCACAAAATAAAAATCGAGGATTCCGCCCTGGTGGCTGCTGCCAAGCTGAGCCAGAGATATATATCCGATAGATTCTTACCTGACAAGGCAATTGACTTGATCGACGAGGCAGCCAGCAAGCTACGCATAGATATGGAAAGCGCTCCAGAAGAAGTGAAAACTTTGGACCGGAAGATGAAGCACCTGATTGATGAAGAGGAGGCTGCTTCCCAACGAGGGGACTACCAGAAAGCTACTGAATTGAAGGCGGAAAGGATGCGCTTGGACCAAGAGTACAATCAAGCCAGATTAGAATGGCAACAAGATAAGAAAATTGATAGTGTCGTAGACGAGGAGGACATCGCTGAATTAGTTGCCCAGTGGACGGGCATACCCGTTTCGCGGATGATGGAAACGGAAACTGATAAATTGGTACACATGGAGGAAAGGATCCACCAGAGAATAGTGGACCAGGAAGAGGCAGTGGCTGCCGTCTCCGAGGCTATCAAGCGAGGCCGAGCCGGCCTCAAGGACCCCAAACGACCTATTGGCAGCTTCATTTTTCTCGGCCCTACCGGCGTGGGAAAAACCGAGTTGGCTCGCGCTTTAGCCGAGTTCCTCTTCGACGACGAAGACACCATGGTAAGAATGGACATGTCGGAATATATGGAAAAGCACACCGTATCCCGTCTTATCGGGTCGCCACCGGGATATGTGGGGTATGAAGAGGGTGGTCAATTGACTGAGGCAGTGCGCCGCCGTCCCTACCGGGTCATCCTCTTCGATGAGGTAGAAAAAGCTCATCCTGACGTCTTCAACATATTATTACAGTTGCTGGAGGATGGCAGGCTTACGGACGGGCATGGCAGAACTGTGGATTTCAGAAACACAGTGATAATCATGACCAGCAACTTAGGCACCGAAGAATTCCAACGTGGGGGAATCGGCTTTTCCCGTAAAGAGGAAGGTGATGAGCAAAGAATGAGAACTGCTATAGAAACTGCCCTAAAACGAACCTTTCGCCCCGAGCTACTCAACAGGATAGATGATGTCATTATATTCCATCTTCTAACTGAAGAGCACTTGAAGAGCATTGTTGGCCTACTTATTCATGAAGTAGAACAGAGGTTGGCTGAGCGCGATATTAAGCTTGAAGTCAATGAGGAAGTTAAAGCCTGGTTGGCTCAGAAAGGCTACGATCCTGTATATGGAGCTCGTCCCTTACGCCGGGCTATTCAGAGGTATGTAGAAAAT
>JAUVXS010000033.1 GCA_030603485.1 Dehalococcoidia bacterium | reverse complement strand
ATTCTCACCACTGCCCTCGGAGACATGTCCGTCTTGAGTTAGCAATATTGCTTCATCAAAGCCATTTTCCCAGGCCTCGGTTTTAGCTAATGCGCTGTTTACATAGATGCCACAAATCTTGCCCCGAGGTGGGATCATGTTATCATCCACGCGACGCCACGATGAGGTGCAGCAACGAACACCATTATCTGTATCAAGATAAGGGGGGAGTGTGGTCACGACAATAAAGCAATCATCTTCCAGGTTGTGGAGACGGACCCCTATAGCTTCGGAGCTTTTATAGGCTAAAGGACGGATGTATACGTTTTCCCGGTAGCCACTTCTTACCAAAAGCTCCCCGGTCAATTGGCAAAGCTCATCAACGGAGTAGGGGAGATTTATTTTCAGGAGGCGGCAGCCCTCAAGCATGCGCTTGTAGTGGTCCTGGATTCTAAAGAGGCAAAATTTTTCCTGCTTGCCATCCCAGTTACCGCGGATGCCCTCGAAGCAAGCGGTGCCGTAGTGGAGGGCATGGGTCAAGATTCCGATTTTAGCTTCAGCTAGTGGCATAAATTGTTTGTGGAAAAAGGCATGAGGTGGCATGTTTCTCCTTTCTATTATCGGTAAGGCAATTATACTTCGTATTGTAAGGCAAGACAAGCCCTCTCTGTAATTCTAAGCCTATCGCCTGCTGTCATTTTGAGCCACCTCTCTTTTGTCATTGCGAGCACCTGAAAGGTGCGGAGCTTGTTCCGAGACTAAGCGAGGAATCCCGGTGTGAGATTGCTTCGGCTGACGTCGTCAGCCTCGCAATGACAGGAGCGAGTTGTCAGTCTAAGCCCCGATTTCATCGGGGTGAAGAATCTCAGAGACCCTTCGTTATCGCTCAGGGTGACACTTAATTAGAACCCCAGGAAAAATTTGCTTCGCTATTTTAAACCGCACACAATGGAAGATTTTGTGGTGCCCCTGGGCAGTTTTCAGGGGGAGCCCGAATGCCAGATGGATCAAATCTGTGGTCCTCTGAGAAACGAAGTTTTACAGGGGTAACTAACTGCTCTCAGTAAAAATGCCGTTGCCTGTTTTTATCGCCGATGAGCCGTACTTCCTTCGGATTCTGTCTATCGCTTTATCCAGGTGCTCCGATTTTTCCGTTCCGGAATCAAACATAGGGAATTGTTTTTCCTCGCCAACCAGGCTTGATATTCGAATACCTATCAAGCGTATTGGTTTTTCTTGTTTTGTTATAGCTTTACTCAGCAACTGCTGGGCTGTGGTAAAGACAACTTGTGTAATGTCGCTAGCTTCTTTTAAGATGGCCTGGCGGGTGATTGTCTTAAAGTCAGCATACCTCAGCCTTATAGCTACACATTTTGCTCTTTTATTTTGACTGCGCAACTCCTGGCAAACCTCCTGGCATAAATTGTGAAGGTTAGCCTCAAGAAAATTGCGGTTCAGGGTATCGCGGCCAAAAGTGAGCTGCTGGCTAATAGATTTAGCTTCGCCCGGCGCCTCCACTTCTCGGTCATCTATCCCCCTCGCATAGCTATGAATCACTGCTCCAGTTGCTCCGAATCGCCTTTTTACCATGTCTAAAGGCAGCGAGGCTAAATCTCCTATCGTCGTTATCCCCATCTCTTTTAAGGACTGCTCTGTTTTGTTGCCCACTCCGGGTAATTTGGCTACGGGGAGTGGATTGAGAAAAGCTTGTTCCCCTCCCGGGGCTATTTCCAGCACCCCATCGGGCTTACAAAGGTCTGAAGCAATCTTGGCCACCACCTTTGATGTACCTATGCCCACTGAAGCTGTGAGCTCGAGTTCTTCATATATTTTTTCCTTTATCGCCCGTGCCAGTTGGCGGGGAGAGCCATAAGGTTCTTCATATCCGGTGACATCAAGATAGGCTTCGTCAAGCCCTAAGGGTTCAATGTAGGGAGAAAAATGGCCGAGAATTTTCATAAACTTGGATGAAGCATCTTTATAGCGAGAGAAGTTAGCCCGTATAAGAATTGCCTGGGGACAAAAGCGGCGTGCCTTGGATAGCGGCATACCGGCATGGATGCCGAAAGGTCGCGCTTCATAGGAAGCAGAGGCAACTACGCCGCGGCGCTCGGGGTCTCCGCCGACGATTACCGGCTTTCCCTTTAGCTTCGGGTTAAGCACCTGCTCCACAGAAACGAAGAAGGCATCCAAATCAATATGGAAGATACAGCGGGCCATGAAACAGTGTATAAGCTAGCACACAGAGCTGATAAAGCCAACTTTTTATCATTTTGTGCAGCCTCATTTTCAGACACACTTCGCTATTGCAAGCGCGATGGTCCTGCCATAATGTTTGCAGCTGACCACTTCCGCGCCTTCCGGATTGAATCCGCGCAGGTGAGCTATACGCCTGCAGGTTACTATGTTACCAAGGAACTTGTGTAAAAAAAGAAACTATGGTAAACTTGTTTTCAAGGCATAGGATAGGGATATTGATATGACCACCAGAAAAAACTTTACTATCACTTTGGATTCTCACCTTGTGAGAGAGGCGAAGAAGCGAGCAATCGATTTGGAGGTCCCTCTGTATAAATTTGTCGAGGACTCTCTGCGCGAAGCGCTTGCCGCTGGTGCTCGAACCTCACCAATATCCCAAAAGACCAAAGCCGCTAGGACTTCCGAACAGGATATGATAGGACGCCAGTCATGAACACTCAGATTACTCAGAAGCTTAGGGCATTGGATGCCCGTCGAGTGGCTTCAGGCAGCGCTTCCATGGATGAACAACGGGTACTTGAGCAACTTGTCCAACCGCTATTTCGGGAGCTAGGTTGGGAGATCGATACAGAAACGGAGAGCGTAGACGAGATTGGTCTTATCACACCATTGGTGACTAATTCTCATCCCCTTATGCTGCTAAAACCTCTGGCTCTTCAGATGACCGTATTGCCGAGTGACCGTTTATCCAAGCTGCTTGGCTATGCGTATAATCGCAATGCTGATTGGACAATTGTAACAAACTTCGACCGTTTAAGTGTGTATCAGACGCGATGGCTCGATGCTCATACCAAAGCGATACCCTCTCTGGATCTACTCCGAGAAACGTACTTATCGCAGCCGGATAGGCTATCCGTGCTAGCGCCTGATTCTGTGGCTACAGGGCACACTGCCAGAGTTCTCGGGGCAAGAGACCAAGAGACATTGTTGCCTGTCCACGAGTTATTGTTCCGCCACTTTCAGCGCTGGCGCCAAGAGCTACTCGCCTATGGCTCCGAGCATCCCGGCATCAATCTCATTACGCTCGACCAAGAAATCCAGCACTTCTTTAATCAACTTGTTTTTCTCCGGTCACTTGAGGATACAGGACGCCTAACGAACCGCACACTCAGAAGTGTCTACCAGGCATGGGCCAGTGCACCGCCTCGTACTAATCTGAAGAAGGAACTCGAGAACTTGATCCAGGCACTGGGGGGGGAAACTGACTCTAAGCTATTCAGATGGCCTAGAACACTTGGCTTTGTTCTGACTGACCAACTGCTGCAGGGAATCATCGAAGGATTGTATAGAGCAGGTCTCACGGTTCCGATCAATTTCGGAGTGATCAAGGCCGATATCCTCGGAGGCATGTACGAGCACTTTCTCTCCTACGCCGCTAAACAGCGCACAGAAGAGGAATTGCATGCTCTGGCACAGTCGCCGCGATTGCTTCCCGAGCCTCCTATAACCGTAGCGGACGTCCGCAAGGAGAGGGGTATCTACTTCACGCCTCCAAGTCTTGCCAAGTATATTGCCAATGTGTCATGTGAAGTATGGTATGAAGCTGATAATAGGGGGGAGGGTCAAATCCCGACAGTACTTGACTTCGCCTGTGGTTCCGGTACGTTTCTCGTGGGAGCACTCCAATATTTGATGAGGAAAATCACCCGAAGTAACCACTTAACAAAAATGGAAACGAGCCGTGCGATTGTTTCGAGGCTGTTTGGTGTCGACATTTCGCCTATAGCTGCTGATGATACGGTTTTTAATCTACTGCACGCGTCCATGCTTCCTTTAGGTGACGTCGGGTCTATACAGCGCAACGTCAGGGTCGGTAATTCTCTAATAACGCGAGATGACCCTGTACTTCAGGACTGCTTCGGCCCGAACTGGGAAGGTATGGCCCCCATTTCTTGGAAGGAAATTGGGCCTTCTCCAAGTGAAAAGGGCCGGTTCGATATTATTCTCAGCAATCCCCCGTTTAAGTCGACGGAGCAAATGCAGCGTGGTTCTAATCGAGAGTATTTCGAGCATCAATTCCATGTGGCTCGTGGCCGATGGGATCAAGCATTTTTGTTTCTCGAATTGGCGCTGCGGTTAATTCGTGAGGACGGAGTGATTGGAATGGTTATGCCCGCTAGCGTGCTGAAATCTGAGTCTGGTGCTGCCGTGCGAAATTTAATCGAGGAACGAAATGCCTTGTTCCAAATTGTTGATTTCACTGATAAGACTGTTTTTGCCGGCGTGTCGACCTATATCACCGTAGTATTCCTAAAACCCAATTGGTCTGGTAAGGTGAAGTACATTGAGGTTCAGGAGTTCCCCGAGACTGAGACTAGCCGTAGCTGGTTTTTCCATCACCTGATGAGGGGAAACACTCCCCAAGGATTCTCGGTTTCGATATCAGAAGCGGACAGGCCACAAGACAGGGGAGCTCCTTGGATCATAGTAAGCCCCAGGGAACGCAAATTGAAAGAACAAATGGAACTCAAAGGTTCTCGATTCCCAGCGACGATAACGGTGGACCAGGGGGTCAAAACGGGCCTGAATGAAGCATTTTTGGTGGAAGAGTTGGGCCGCGAGGCCTCTGGCCATCTTGTGGTTAAGACGCCACTGGGTATACGGACTCTGGAAAGTACCTTTCTGCGCTTCGCTGTTCTGGGGGAGGACATTTCAAGGTATTCACTGTCCCTGGGTACTAGGCGTATTATCTACCCCTACAAAGAAGATGGCTCAGTACTATCCGAAGAATTACTTAAAGAGGTGTCAAGCAATACTTGGGCTTACCTGAATGAATGGAGAGACCAACTTGTGAATAGGCGTTCCCTCAAGAATCTTTCTGGCCCGTGGTATTCCTTCGTACGTCCAAGGGGAACATGGTTGCAAGCCCCTAAGATTCTTGGCCCTGACTACGCGCAACAGAGTTCGTTTGCCTACGATGCTACAGGGCAGGTAGTTCCAGTCGGAGGCAATGCAATTGTATCGACAGACTTAGACTTACGCGTTGTGCTCGGTATCCTGAATAGCTCCATGATCAATTGGTATATTACCAAGTCCAGCGTTCGTAGGCGTGGAGGTTATTTCGCCTTCTATGGAAGGTTTATTCAAAGCTTGCCCCTCGTGAACGTGCCGATGTTACCCAATGGCGTTGAGTTGCAGAATTCAATAATTGACTGCGTCGAGCGTCTTACGAGTTTGCACGATGATTTAAGGCAGGCAGCACTTAGCGATGTGCGTATGTCGCAACTTGCCTTGCAGCTTACGAAGACCGACCGTGAACTAGACGAACTCGTTCTTCATCTGTACGAAGCATACGAATACCAAGACATGCTCTGGGGTGATTGATGGCAAGGATTGCTCCCCCTCCTGCGGAAGCCAAGTTGGTAGCGCAACGGATAGAGAGACTTAATTCGCTGCTGAGCAGAGTTGCGTATGGAACGTTGCGGTACACATATGAGCCCCGCTCAAGGACATATAGGATCGAACATGGACAGGGTTCAACAGGATATGGTTTTCGCCTGTTTGACGGAAACCGATTTGTGAGCATAGCGGAGCGGCATGTCATTCAAGATGGTAAGCTACTCCGAGTCGCGTACAAGTATCAACTCTCTTGGCCCGATGACGGTGCATATCAGGCTCCCAATGAGTGGGTTTGCCGGTTCGAGTATGATGCTGAATGGAGGCAGCGCTCCGGCTTTAGTGGTAATCCACATCTCAATGCACACCACCCACAGCCAGTTGGTCCGGACTTGATGCATTACCCAACCCCAGGGCTCTTTCCTGCTGAACTATTCTTTAGAATTATTCAGACCCACTTCCCACAAAGACGAAGATGAGATTACGATATCTATTCTTCTCTCTAAGAGACGTATCGCTGTGTCACAAAGAGCCAAGGAATATAGTTCTTACTTGGTATCTCCCATAGAATATAGCCGTTGGGGTCTCTATTGTATGCTTGCCGCGGGAATAAGAGAAGATCTGGGCTAAGTCAATAGACATCTAAAGCTACTATCGATCCTGAGATATTTTGACGCTTCATATTTTGCCAAGTATAATGGCTAACACAGCTCGCCGGAAAGAGAATTCACGATGGAAGTTGTGTTGAGGGATTTGGAAAGCAAAGTTCATGAAAAACTGCGGGCGGCTTTTTCGGTTACAATCGCTGTTGCATATTTTCGGCCAGATGACAAGACGCTTGATATTCTCAAGAAAATCCCTCGGCTAAGGATAATCGTTTCAAACGAGTTCGATAAAAGCGACCCTTACAAACTTGAAGAGGCTTCAGAACAATCAAAATGCATACCAGTTTTCCCTAACAGGCTCCATGCGAAGGTCATATATGGAGAGAGTAAAGAAGGAGACGCTTTTGCTTTCGTAGGGTCGGCTAATCTCACGCCTGGGGGCTTAACGAATAATCAGGAGGCTTGTGTTATCTTTGACTCTCGAGACGGGGATGACAAAGGTGCACTAGGGCACATCTCCGGCTGGTTAGAAACACTTCATAAAGAAGGCAAACCAGTAGATTTTCAAGATGCCAAGAAAATCTTTGATAACGCGTCTTATCATCCTTCCGGCAAAAAAGAAAAGTCTACGATCGAAGCAAAGCGCCATTGGACCATAAAGACAAGAGATGGTCGAGAGAAAGGCGCTAAAGACTACTGGAACAAATTCAGATCGGAAAGGGTTATCGCGCTCGGATGGGGTAACGAATTGAAGATTGACCCAAGAGAAGTGAATCATGGGGACCTTAGAGCAAGAATACAGACACGCTATGGTTGTCCATCTAATAAGGCTGGCAGGATCTCAACTGAGATAATGCAATTTGCCGGTCTCGAAGATGGTCTGAAAACCGATGATGTCGTATGGGTCATTGGAAGTTTCGCCACAACACAAATCAAGCCGATTTATGTTTACGGCATAGCACTAGTCGGAGGAGAACTCCAGTGTGACTGGAAGAGCGGATGGTGGAATTTCAAGCGGGGGGCAAAAATATTCCCTATTGAACGTCCATTGGACATAGAGGAAGCTAGAAAATGCTTTGGCATGAAAGCAATGGTGGAAACGCTTTACTCAGTGCCTGCGAATTCGTTTGAGAAGCTGTGCAATGCATTGCATAGGAAACACGGAATCAGCATAAATCTCTAGGCACACAAGACATAACAATTGCACTTTTCATCGTTTTGTGACTCCCTAAGTCCATAGTATGTCTTGGACAGTGCAACCAAGTGAAATTGCATATTAGCCTGTTTTGTTACCTCACTACACAAACCATCGTCGGGTGATTTTTGTTGTCGCGAAGCCGGTCAGTTAGTCACTTTTGGAGACAAATTCTTTCACCCTTCTCTCAAACACCCCTCTCTCCAAAAGCACCCTTCGCTGGCATTTGAGGCATTTTATGCCGATGTCGGCGCCCACCCCCACCACTTCCCATTCATGGCTGCCGCAGGGGTGTGCTTTGCGCAACCGGACTATGTCGCCAATTTTTATTTCCACAGTCATCTTGAAGTCGCTTAGCCCTTCACATTATTGTAATCCATTCACTTTCTGTTATGCTGCGAGATTGCTTCGTCGCCTTCGACTCCTCGCAACGACAGAGGGGTGTCATTGTGAGCGAAGCGAAGAATCCTTGGCACAGTTCAGGACGGCGTCTGGAGATTCTTCATTCCGCTTCGCTCCATTCAGAATGACATACCGGTCTGGCGGAGATAAACTCCGCCACTACATTTCTCTCCCTTCGAGGAAGAGGGTTGCTATACTCAAATTCTGCGATATACTATGAAGTTTGGTAAAGACTAGAAGAGGATAGCTCCAGAATTTAAGATTTCAGGGATTTGTGGTATGGGATTAGACCCCCAGCTTCCACCATGTCTACAAACCATGATGGGATTATCAGGTGAAACTCAAACTCCTTGCCCGTATTGAGGTTCTTGATAGTCCCTTGCCTCAAGTTAATCACTATCCCATGCCCGGTCTCAAATTCAGCGGAGATTCCTGGCAAATCTATTGCCGGGCAGCCAAGGTTCCAGAAGTTCCTGAAGAATATCCTGTGGATTGAGTCGGCGACTACAGCCTGGACCCCCTTAAACTTCAGAGTTTCCGCAGCCTGCTGCCTGCTTGAACCAATGCCGAAGTTCTCTTCGGCAACTATAATGTCCCCCTTTTCAACCCTGGTAACGAAATCCCTGGGCACATTCTCACGATGCCCAACATCGCTTAGCCCGCTTCTTGCGATGAACTCTTGATATTGGCTTGTGCTCGTTTCATCACCACCCATAATAAACCTTCCGGCAAAGAGCTCATCAGTATCAACATCCTTGCCAAATTTCCAGACGCGGCCTTTGAGTTCCATCTATGTCTCCCGAAAAAACTCCCGTGGGTCACTTATTTTGCCTTTCAACGCGGAGGCTGCCACGGTCGCTGGTGATGCCAGATATATTTTGGCAGTTACATCTCCTACCCGGCCCTGAAAGTTACGATTTGCCGTACTTATGCAAACCTCGCCCGGTCCCAGTATGCCCATATGCGCTTCCATACATGGACCACAGGTGGGCGGACCGACCACAGCCCCAGCCTCCACAAATGTTGCCATTAACCCTTCTGCCAGAGCGGATTTAAAGACTTCCTGTGAGGCTGGTATGACGATGACCTTGGTAAACTTATCCACCTTCCGACCTTTGAGTATTCTGGCAGCAATCCTGAGGTCTTCCATGCGTCCATTGGTGCACGCGCCTATGAATGCCTGGTCAATTCTGGTCCCCTCAACCTCAGTAACTCCCACAGCATTGGAAGGCTTCGGGGGCACGGCAACCATGGGCTCCTTAATATCATCAGCGTGAAACTCAAGTGTTTCCGCATACTCTGCATCCTGGTCGCTCTGAATAAGCTCGAAAGAATGGGTGGTCCTTGCCCTGAGAAAATCCACTATCTTCTGGTCAGCCTCGATGATACCATTGGTGGCACCCGACTCTATTGCCATATTGGTTAATACCATGCGGCTCTCGACGCTCATTTGGTTTATGGCCGAGCCTGTATATTGAAGAGACTTAAACAGGGCGCCGCTAACTCCTAACCTCTTCAGTATGAAAAGCATCAAATCTTTCGAAGCAATTGGGGGTACGAGCTTGCCCTCAACATTTATCCTGATGGTGCCCGGGACCCGCTCCCATAACCTTCCTGTTTTAAAGACCACAGCCATCTCGTCAACACCAATCCCGGTAGCAAAAGCCCCAACTACACCCGATGTCGTGGTATGACTGTCCACACCAACAAGAGTAGTTCCTGGCAGCACATGCCCCTTCTCTACAAGCACCTGGTGGGCTATGCCCCCCTTCCCAACTTCATAGTAGTTTTCTATGCCTTGTTCAATGACAAATTTCTTTATATTAAGACACTTTTTGGCAGTATCGATGTCCTTGTTGGGCACATAGTGGTCAAGCACCACTATTATTCTCGCGGGATCCCAGACCTTTTCCACGCCTAGTTCTCTGAATTTAGCAATCGTATGCGCACCTAAGGCATCGTGTATCATGGCCAGGTCCACAGAGACCTCGACAAGCTCGTCCGGCCTGACAACTTTCTTGCCAGCTTTTTTAGCCAGTATCTTCTCTACAAGAGTCATATTCATCTCACGTTTTGAAAATGCTTATCTTACCTCATTCACCCACGTTGCTGCAAATGCTATCGGGGACAGTTCCGTCCAGAGCGCTCAAGCTGGCCAGCAAATAGCACCCGCTACTGAGCAAAACATCGGATTGCGCCGCAAGCATCTTTGCATCAAGAGGCGCCGACATGATATTTTTGAGCTAGTGGCTATTGAAGAAATCATTGAGCTATTAGAACGGGAATATGGCCCTCGCAAGTGGCAGTCAGACGGGGACCCTATTGATGTGCTTATAGGAACCATACTGTCCCAAAATACATCGGATGCAAACTCGGGAAGAGCTTTTACGTGTCTTAAAGCTAGCTTCGATAGCTGGGAAGCTGTAACTTCGGCTCCAGCAGAGCATGTCGCTCACGCCATTAAGTCCGGGGGACTATCCCGAATCAAGGCCGTTAGAATCAAGCAGGCACTTGAGCAAATTGAAAAAGAGCAGGGGCGTATCAGCCTTGATTCCCTTAAGTCGAAGACTATTGCTGAAGCTGAAGACTACTTGATGCGTCTGCCTGGAGTAGGACGTAAGACAGCTAGCTGTGTGCTACTTTTTTCCCTGGGGAAGCCGTCCCTGCCCGTGGATACTCATGTTTTCCGGTTATCCAAACGATTGGGACTGATTGATTTCAGAGTGTCCGCAGAGAAGGCACATAGCTTGCTTCAGGAGCAAATTTCGCCCTCAAAGGTATATCAATTCCATGTCCATATGATAGAGCATGGCAGGCGGATATGCCACGCTCGGCAGCCTCGATGCAATAGGTGCATTTTGAGAGGCGCTTGCCCAAGCTCGCTTTACTAATCTAGCCTGGCTAGTAAGTGATATAATGGTCAACATGGCACAGATACTAAAGAGCAAAAATCTGGCTACCAAGTTTCAGATAATGGTGGAAATAGCAGCACATCAGCCTAACATACAGCAAAAAGACATCGCCCCAAGATTGGGCATCACTTCGCAGGCAGTTTCCGAGTACGTGAAGGAATTGATAAAGGACGGCTGGCTGAGCTCCGAGGGTCGCTCCCGGTATAAGGTGACCAAGGAGGGCGTAGATTGGATTTTGCAGATGTCCCGGCAGCTACATAGTTACGCTTGGTTTGTGAGAAAAGTCGTGGCTGATATATCAACTACCACTGCCATAGCTGATAGCGACTTATCCGTTGGTCAACCAGCATCGCTATATATGAAGGACGGCTTGCTCTTCGCCTCCGATGTCATTAGTGATAAAGGGGCTAAGGGAATAGCCGTAACTGAGGCTAAAAAAGGACAAGATGTCGGTATTCGCAACGTTGAAGGAGTAATAAAACTCGAGTCAGCTAGAGTAATGATAGGCAAAGTACCCAATGTGCAGGGTGGAGGTTCCAGGAGTACCGACCTTGCCCGATTGGAAAGGGAAGTAAAGGAAGCGAGGCTGGTGGGGGCAATGGGCACGGAAGCCCTGGTAGCATTGATGCAGATAGACGTGAAGCCTGATTACGTTCATGGTGTCCGGGAGGCAGCCATAGAGGCAGCTTACTGTGGCCTGTCCTTCCTGGTTGTCTGTAGTGATGACAAGGTTGCGATTTTGGTGCAGAGATTGGAAGAAGAGAACCTGGATTACCAGATTATTGACCTGTGTCAGAATTTCCCCAGGGCGCTCACTAGTTAGAGGCCTGTCATTGCGAGGCTGACGAAGTCAGCCGAAGCAATCTCGTGGAGAGCCATAAGATTGCCACGCTTCGCGCGCAATGACAAAAACGCAAAGGGGCTCACAATGACTTTCGTGTGACGATTTCGACAAGTCACCATAACTATCAATGAAAAAGCCTTGACATCCGTTTTGGAGCATTTTATAATAGGGCTTAATCAAGTATATTTGTATAAAATAAAGTAATGTTGTATAAAAGGAGGTAAAAGCGACTCGCATGAAAAGGTCCTGTAAGCAAATCTTTGCCCGAGGCACAAGCTGGTTCCTGGTGCTTTTGAGCCTGGCTCTTGTCCTGACAGCCTGCAGCCCTACCGAGCAGACACCAACACAGTATGTATTTGATGACCTGGGCAGGCTGGTCGCCATTAACGGAACACCTCAAAAAATCGTCTCCCTGGCTCCCTCCATAACCGAGATTCTTTTTGCTCTGGGTCTGGGTGACAGGGTGGTGGCAGTAACAGATTATTGCGATTATCCTCCGGAAGCTCTGGAGAAGGAAAAAGTGGGGGGATACGCCACACCAGATATAGAGAAAATAGTGGCTCTCAACCCCGACCTCATACTGGTTGCGCATGGCACTCCCATGGAGGTTATCAATACCATGGTAGGGCTGGGGCTTACACTATTCGGTATAAAGTCTACTGATTTAGATGACGTGCTTAATGATATTAGAACAGTAGGGGAAATAACCGATAAGGAAGTGGAGGCCCAGGCACTTACATCTGAAATGGCAGTAGGGATTCAAGCAGTAACTGATCAGACCGAAGAATTGGAACAAAGGCCAAAGGTCTTTTATCTCCTCTGGGGGGGTGAGGGTAGTGCATTGTGGACTGCTGGCTCAGGGACCTTCATCCACGAGCTAATTGAAAAAGCAGGCGGGGTGAACATCTGTGGTAACATCACAGGTTATCCAATAATCTCAATCGAAGAGGTCATCGCTCGCAATCCAGAGGTAATCATCACCAGCTCATGGCCAGGCGTATATGAGTGGGCAATGAACGAGACCGCACTTAACGCTACCAACGCAAGACAAAACAACAGAGTCTTCGTATGCGATGATAACCTCGCTCAACGCCCAGGTCCCAGACTGGTCGAGGGCTTAGAGTGGTTTGCCTATTTCATTCACCCCGAGATATTTGAGGAACCCGAGGGTAGCTAAGTGAGGGTTTTTCCCTCCTGGAGTGGAAAGGAGAACTGAGATGCCAGAGAAAGGCTTAATTCAAGTTTATACCGGAGCCGGCAAAGGAAAGTCTACCGCCGCTATTGGTCAGGCGGCTCGCGCTGCCGGGCATGGTTTCAAGGTCGGCCTCGTCTCTTTTTTTAAAGACCCTGAGGCATTCGGGTACGGTGAATATAAATCCCTGGAAAAGCTGGGGATAAAGACTTTCCTTTTCGCTAAGAAACATCCGCACTTCTACAAGAAGCTGAATCCGGATGATGTCTGCCAGGAATGCTCCAGGGGGCTGGAATTTATTAAGGAGCTTTTCCGGGACCCATCCTGGGATATGCTGGTCCTGGATGAGATAAACATTGCCCTGCGCGACGGCTTTTTGAAAGAAGAAGAGGTTCTTTCTCTTTTGGAGACAAAGCCAGAAAAGTTAGAGCTTATCTTAACCGGCCGGGGCGCCACAGAAAAGATTATAGAAAAAGCAGATTTGGTCAGCGAGGTAAGGGAAGTGAAGCATCCTTACAGTCAAGGAATAAAAAGCCGGGAAGGCATTGAATATTAAACTAGACTTTAACGATGGCACGCACTGTATCTGAGGTGTTTAGTGAGCCCGTTATTCCTTATGCCATTCGCTGGCAAAGCAGAGTTTACTCATTACTGGGGCTTGCGGGATTGCTTGTAGTAGTAGGCGTGTTTGCCACTACTTTGGGAAGCGCTCCTATACCCTTTATCACTACTTTTCAAGTCCTTCTCTCTCAACTGCCCTTCGTTCATATTACCCCTTCTTCTCCCGAAATTTTCGGGGCGCCGTTGAGCCTGGAAATTCTGGAAACGATAATTCTGGATATCAGGCTGCCACGCATCTTTCTGGCAGGTTTAGTAGGAGCAGCCCTGGGAGTAGCCGGAGCTACTTATCAAGGACTGTTTCGTAATCCTCTGGC
>JAUVXS010000082.1 GCA_030603485.1 Dehalococcoidia bacterium | reverse complement strand
GGTGCGGGGTGATGTGCCTTGCCTGCCTTTCCTGTAAATTGTCCAGCGGGCAAGTACGAGGGGTGATACGGCAGAATATTCTTAGGCGAATCAGGGGGTCACTATCGGCTAAAAAGAAAAACCACCCTAAAATTAGGGTGGTTTTGTTTAGCTTTAAATTAGCTACAAATAAGTAGGCCGTACAGGTCTCGAACCTGTGACACCCTGATTAAAAGTCAGGCTCCCTTGTGCGGCTTCAATCAGCTTTGAGCCAAGGGCATCCCAAAGCTGTTGGAATGAAGTGGAATTGTGATAATCAGGTACCCTTTCTTCCATCCCTTTATTCCTCCTTACCAAGTTTTTGCTCTCTTTCTATCTTCTCCAATATCGCCTCTTCAAGCCACTGACCCAGCGTCTTCTTCTGAATCACAGCAGCAATGTGGGCCTGGTGGAGAACGTTAGGTCTTATCCTTATATTACGTGGTTCCTTAGTTTCTTGACTCATGTCAAAAGTGTAGCATACGTAGCACTAAATGTCAAGGGCTTCTGGGATATAATGAGATATACACTTGGGATTTTTAATCGGGTTGCCAAGAAGCTCATGCCCTAGTGGGAGTAATGTCCTAGCAGCTTTCAACCATCTCAAAGCTGATTTGTCCCACACGCCATAGCTGGCTGCCTCTTCTATGTCTATATGCCTGTCCCTAACCAGTTAAGCAGTGGTGAAGTCATACTCAACAATGGGGACTTCTCTGGCCGGGCCTTTCTCCTCCAGCACTTCCGATTGGCTACTTCTGATGTGGCTTTGCAGGGCTTGAACCGTCTTAAACGGGGCATGGTCGCAGACCTCAACCGGACATGGATAGGTTTCTGCTATTTCTCTATCCTCCTCTCTGTTAAGAGTCTGGCGAGACTCTGAAAGTTTGTGCCTGAGGGTAGTCTGAGACTTACCCTGAGATAACTTTTATGCGCTAGTCTCAGTGTAACAGCACAACTTCATCAAACAAAGGCTTTTCACCGCTTAACGACTTGCATTTGTAGATGAATAAACCCGTTCAATAAGTATATAGGATTGGGGCTTTCTTCAATTACTGAACATTCCGATGGAATGTTACCCTATTGCACAATGAGATGTTTTGTATAGCTCACATTGACCTTCTTCTTTCCCCTAGTCCAACCAACTAGCCATCCCTCCAACACTTCCTGCTCAATTTCGCTAAGCGCCTTTTCCGGGATAGATAGATCTTCCGAGATATCCACAATGCGTTGCGCTCTTTTTCGGTTTCTTCTTTCGTATCTGCGTCTCTCGAATGAGTCAGAAAAGAAGTCGCCCCCTTGCTCTAATTGAAAGATGTCACTGCGTCCATATGTGAAAATCTTGAAACCTTCGTATTTTAAGAGCAATTCTTCAATAAGAGATGCTTGTTTCTCGATAAATTCAAAACTGTGAGCCATGCAGTTGTAGTTAAAGAGTTTCTTTTTAAAGAGGCTGCAAGGCTGCTCACAAAAATGACAGGGAATGACAAACACACAGAAGAGTGGATGAATCTCTACAACCGGCGAACTGCAATTGAACGGGTGAACTCTAGGCTAAAATATGAGCGCCGTTTAGATTGTCATTATTTTTGTGGACTCAATAAGATTAGACTGCACTGCAGTTTGGCTATTTTGAGCTTATTGGCAGGAGCATTGGCTAAGGCGCAGAAACAGGAGCTTGATGAATTACGTGTTTGTGCCAGAAAGGTGTCTTAATATCTCCCTTGAAAAGTGCTATAATAATATTAACTTCCGTTCCGCCTCTCTTCTCGACAGAACAGAGGTAAGGAGGTTAAGATGCTCGACCTAGAAATGATTGATCTCGGAGAGTCAATCCCTCACATTTTGGTAAATGCGATGAGAGCTGGTGAAGCGAATGTAGTAAGGGGGTTGCAAGCTATGAGTAGTGCCATTATGTGGCATTATACTCATGCTGCAATTCATCTTATTGAACTTATCGTTGATGCTAGACGGGAGGATGGAATAGTTTATTCGGGTTTGCTCGAGGAAGTAATGTGCTCTAGTAGAGGCAGTGAGATTATTAATGACTTCAAAGAGTGGGGCTTATTAGAGATGCAAACAGATGATGAACTCAATGAGCTCTGTGTTGCTCCTCAAATTTGGGATACTTTTACTAACAGTCTGGATGAATCTGCGCCAGACATGGGTCTGCAATCAATGGGTAAACTACTGGGACTCTGTTCCTTAGCAAAGCACTATGATCGCCGACTATATACTGGTGTTACCTATTATAGGCCTGTTAAGGCTGTAGCTGCCAGGGCTAGAAATCAGAAGCCACGGGGTGCTATTGGGCAAGAAGATGCTAAGGATGTATTTAGCAGGTATTGTTCAGGTTCTGAAAGAAAGTGGCTTGATTTGGTCTACGGTGATAAGCAAAAGGTCACGAGCTTGCGCTACTTTTCGGATATGACGGGCGACAAGTGGGTAGTGAATCCTGACGTCATAGTTGCTTTAGAGAGAATAATCGGACGCACGAATGAACTCTTAAGGGAGAGAGGAATTACTACCTAAATAAGGAAGTGTTAGTAGGTGAATATGAAGCCAACATCAAATAGGCAAACAATCCAAACCTTTCGACAGTTAGACCCCTATGGTCATATTGTTGATGAAGACATAACCAAGTTTCGGGGAGAAGGATACAAGGAAATCTTTTTCAAAGCAAGAAGGATTATTGAGCACCAGTTTGCTAAGAAAGTGAGAAGGGGGATCAAAGGATTTTTATTTTGGGGAGATGTAGGAACAGGGAAGACGGCAATGGCGAAAGCATTGGCTAAAGACCTTGGCTATCCTCTTGTATTCATCGATGGCTCGGATATAGCTAGATGGCGCTATGGTGAAAGTGAGCAGCAAATTGTAGAATTATTCGGTAATCCCACCAAGGAAAAACGAATCGTCCTTATTGATGATGCTGAAAGTGTTTTTCCCCGGAGGGATTGGGTAAAGGGTGAAAGCTGGCATATCGCCCAGAATAATGTCATGTTTCATGAGTTAGACCGTATGGATACCAGCTCTACAGTGGTCATATTAACTACAAATGAATTGAGTTTGATGGATAAAGCGCTTCGAGACAGATTATACGAGATTGAGTTCAGAAGCCCACCTAAGGAGACCCTCTTAGAGATAGCTAGGGATAGATGTGAAGATCTGATGATATCGTGGCAGGAAGTGGCAAGTCGTATTGAAGCGAATGACAAAATAAAGACTATCCGTGATGTTGAAAAGGTGGTCTTGGAATATTATGCAGAGGGGGAATGTTAAATACCGTCAGCAGTTGCTGACGGTATTTTTCGACGATGGCTATTCTTATAGTTGTTGCAGGCAATCAGCAGTCTCAGCAAAATATGCATAAGGCCTACAAAAGAGATGCGCCGAATCTCTTTCTAGGTAAACCCGCCTCGAATGTGTTCTTGATGAAGAACAATGGTGAGGCACTAAAGTATGCTTGGACAGTGAAGGAACGTAACCCTTTCTACGTGGATGTATATCTTGCCGATGAGCTTCATCCACACCAAATCCCAGATAAAGTAAGGAGGGCAGTAGATTGGAAAGTAGAGAACAAAAGCGCCCGCTACCCGGTTTTGGAGGAGACTCTGAGGAAGGAAGGGATTCCGAGTCCGCAAGAGTTAGAGAAGATAGAATTAGACTTCTCAATGAAATTACCTCAGAAGGTCTCCAAATCCTAAAGAAAAGTGAGCGCCACTTACCGGATACTGTTGAGCGGCTAGCTCCATCAACTAGAAAGCAACTTAACGACCTAATGCAACGTGGCTTAGCCGTATGGACTAAGGCTACGAAGGAGGTTGAGAATGCCAGAGAATCTTAGTCTCTCGGTGGAAAATATTAGTGGTCTTTATGGGACTAGGCGGTTTGAATTCAAGCCGGGATTGAATTTAGTCACTGCACCCAACGCTGCAGGCAAGAGTTCTCTTATCCATGCGCTACAAGCCCTAGTGCTCGATGAGCGGGATTTATCAACACGAGACTACTTCCTACACACGTTTGAGTCAATGGGACGTGTAGAGCTTAGCATGGGGGGTCATCAGTATGTAAGGCGTCTTAGGGCTAGGGATGGAGGTATCTCTGTTGGTGGTGAGGCACTTCACCCGGAGGGGCAAAAGGTGAACCTTTTTTGCATTGCTTCTGAGGATAATGAACTCGTAGATCGTGTGAAGACGGGAAAGGCGTTGCGGTCCACGCTACTTGATTTCTCCGACCATAAATACTACGAGCTGCTCGGGGACTTTTCCGAGCAACAGCGACTAAGGTCGGAGAGCCAGCTTAAGCAGTATCGAGATAAGCAAGCCGAGTTAGAGCTACTAACTGGCCAGCTTGGGAGAATAGAGGCAGAGCTGGAGCAGTTAGAGAAGGAAAGAAAAACTATGGAGGAAGTCCCACTGGAGGTAGTTGTCAAGACAGAGGAAGAAAGACGCCGACTGGCACAGGCGCAGAAGGAACTTTCCGAGATAATTGGGGAGATAACTGCAACCGAAGGTGATATTAGCAGAATCAAGAATCGTTTGGAAGACTTAAGAAATCAAGAGCTGCGGCTCCAGCAGCGAGTGGGAGATTTTGAAAGTCAGCATCCAGATATAGAAGATGAATTAGCATCCATAGACCGCGAACTCGAATCCTACAAAAACCAGCTAGGCCAGTTTAGGAGTGAGATGGATAGCGTGCAGGCAAGACTACAGGATACGAGTCATAACTGGACGCGCCATGTGAAGTATGGGGTGGATGAATGCTTCGCCTGTGGCAAACCTATCAAGGCAGAAGATCTAAGAGACAGACAGAAGAAATTAGAACAAAGATCTGCCGAGTTAGGCAATGAAATAAACAGTCTGCAATGGCGGATGGATGGAAGACAGAAAGAGAGAAATCAGCTTCAGCAAGAGTGGACGGAGGTTAGGTCACAGATACGAGCCGACCTAAATAATGTGAGGCGAGCGATTGACGTGCAGGAAGATACTCATAAAAAGTTGGAGGCTAAATTGGACGGTCTGCTGCCCAATCGCCCTAAACTTAGTGAGCTTGTAAAGCAACTAGAAGCTACCTTTGATAAAGAGACTAGGGAGAAGCTGGAGAAACGCCGGCAGCTAGATGAAAAAATCGCCCGTCGAGACCAAGATAGAAAGACAAAGATTGCAAGCCTAGAACAAATTGGTGATGTGCGTACGCAGATACTCCAATTTCAAGAGGAGATTCGCTTTTACCAGCAACTTAAGAATTTAGCCTCAGAGAAGGCTGAGATAGTAAGAAGAGCGGTAAGAGATATGTTCAACGAGCGCATTACCGAAGTCTATCGTCTGCTAGAATTTGATAAGGATTTTGAGCGAATCTATCTGGATGACGGCTTCCAGCTGAAGATTATCAGAAGATTTGGAGACCAGAGAAAACCTGATAATATTAATACTCTTAGCCGTGGTGAGAAGGAAACGGTGGCTCTAGTCCTGATGCTGGCAGGTAGAGAAGCATATTTACCTGATTTCCCCCTCTTCGTTGCAGACGAAACAACTTTTTATGATTCTACACGTTTCAGGAAGATAGTTGAATACGTCAGCAAACGAGCACCTTATACTATCATTACTAATCTGGTGGCAAAAGATAAGCAAGACACTTTGACTATCGAACACCAACTTGCTCTGGCTTAATGAACAAATCTATCGGTCTAGGTCAACTCAATGGTTGAAGAAGTAACGGAAGCAAATCTAGTCTGGATAATTCTCAAAAACATCGGTGACGGTTATGGAACCAATGCCTATTTTCTCTACGAACGTCTGCCGAAAGCTTTCAGACAAAAATACTCATATTGGGACATCCTAAAGCTGTTTCATGAGCTAGAATGGAATGTAAAGGTTATAGAAATTGATGAGGTGCATGAATCGCACGCACGTGACCCATGGAGACCAGGAATAGGTATTGCCCCTGGCATTGTTCCGAAGAAGGTAATCAGGTACCGAATTAGGCCGGCGTTCGTAGGATGGAATATTATACCCGGTCTCCTTGACAAAATACTGGAGAACCTGCATCAAGAAGATCCTACCATTGAATTCACTGGCTTAGCGTCTTCACCCAAGCAAACTTAAGCGATGGTTGTGCAATCGATTTTCATTTTCTCCGCGCCCAAGTGCAACCACCGAAGGGAAAGAATCTTTCACAGAGTGCCCTCGTTGCGGCAATAGGGACATAAATAAGATATTGGTATGGTTCTTAGTGGCAGACCGTAGCAGAGGATTGGTATCAGTGCCCAACCCCCTTTTAACATTCTTCTATGAGCGCTAGTCAGGATCAAGCCCAGACAATGTAGCTCTCGCTTTCGATAAACTCACTTGTTTGAAGTGTGTAGAGGAGGGCAGAGGTGAGGTAGAGATAATGGTCAAACCTGCTGGCCCTTATCAACCCTAGCTACACCAATTCGCTCAGACCACAGATTTTGGTGGGAGCTGATCAAATTTGGTTTTGAAATGGGCGACCAACAGAAACTAAAGGTAATTGAGGCTCCTATTCCAAAAAGTATCAAGAATACTTTAGGCAACGATATTTGGTAGCTCCCTAGCATAGCCGTGTTGTTAGCTAATATAAGCAGTTGCCGGGTGTGCTATGCTGCGAACCAATAGCTTGCTGATTTGCCTTAAAGGGAGTTGAAATAGGCCTATGTTAGTACTAAGTAAGGATAGCCCACAGTGCCACAATCAACAATGCAAATACAACCTTGAAAGCCACTGTGGTCTGAACCTTAAGGGCGAAGAAGCCATTAGAGAGCCGTGCGCGCCCACTGATAACTGGTATATTGTTGGCTCCTTTGTCCTTGACCGCATATTTGAAAAAACTACTGCCAATGACATTGACCTCATAGCACCGAGAGGAGAAATGCCAGCAGAACTACCAGATGGAGTTCTGAATGCTCCTCTGCGAATTGAAATGCTATGGAAAGACCCGAAGCCTGACCATCGTTTCGAATGCTACAATACCTCTCTACTTAGAATTGGTTCAGAGGGTTTCCTAAATTGGGAAGTCGCCGATAGTCTTAGAAGGAACCGAACTATTTCGGTTCTGCCCTATGTGAGAAAGGTGAGTATACCTTCGCTCTACATAGCTATCAAAGCGATGGTCAAATATGATATGCAGCCAGATGACAAAACATTTGGCATATGGGTAAGGTCAATCCAAGACCCTCTCCGATGGAAACAACTTTATAAGTTGATGGTCGACCAAGTGGGAAGAATTGAGTCCGTGAACTGGGACTATTTAAGAGCAGAGCATTTAATAGATTGGCTCGATAGGGCATATAGCGAATCGACAGATACTCAAAAGAAGCAGTATTTGCATTGTTTGAGGGGAGTTCTGGCGAAGATGCCACTAAACACAGATATAGCCTACCGATTCTTAATGGAATGGATCGAGGCTAGTATGCAAAGTAATGACCAAAAGAAAAGACAAATTTGGCAAGCCATAACAAGCCAACGCTTCAAGTTTAAGCCGTTCTCCGCAGGCAAGCCGCTATATGGCGGAGAGGGCTGAGGAAGTAAAAGACGCAGTGAAAAAGATGTTCAACAAGGCATGGAGATACGCTGAGCATCACTATTATGCTCAGCGTTTTTTACACCCAATTGCACTTTATGGCTTTTAGTTAATTCTGAGGATTAATTTGAGAGAGGTCAACCTGATTCGTTTAAAATTGAATAGATTTTGGGCCTATTCCGGCTACAAGAATACTTTGAAAATCGGGAAAATAACAGCCTGACTTTTAATCAGGGTGTC
>JAUVXS010000046.1 GCA_030603485.1 Dehalococcoidia bacterium | reverse complement strand
TGGAAGCCGGACACCTCGCGGCTGTGTTTCCTTAAACAGCCTTCGATAACTGCCTGTTGTGAAGGAGGTAACGTTTCATCAAGCAGTCCGGATATCGGCTTACGGATAGTATCAAAAGCTACTTTCAGGATGTAAATAGCAACTCCGATAGCAATCACAGGGTCAATAATATTGAGTCCTGTGAATCTCACTATTACCAGTCCCACCAACACGGCTGAGGCGGAGTAGACATCAGTGGCAATATTGCGGGCATTAGCCTCCAAAGCTACAGAGCCAGTGGTCCGGGATACGTTTAGTAGATGCCGGGACAGGAAGATACTGACCACTATGGAAACCGCCATCACAGCTATTCCAGCTTCGGCAAGTTCAATACTAGAGCCTTCTACGATTCGACCTATTGCCGAATAGATTATCAGTCCGCCAGCGATAAGGATAAGAATTCCCTGTACAACACCGGCAATATCTTCTGCCTTACTATGCCCATACGGATGTTCGGCATCGGCTGGCCTAGCCGCAATGCGGATAGCAGAGAAGGTAATTATTCCGGCAAATAAATCTAATAAACTGTCGGCTGCCTGGGCCAGTATGCTGATACTGCCGGTCAGCCAGCTAACGACTACCTTAAATATTATTAAACCGACGACTACACCAATCAGCAGCCTGGTAGCCCCGGCCTTGGTTGAAAACATTATGCGCTCTCCTGTATTCCCTGATATAAAACTACAGAGAACCATAAGTGTACAGCGATATTTCGACCAAGGCAACTGTTATCTGGTGAGTTGTTTACCAACCCCTCACTCTTTATCCCTCTCCCCTTCATAAGGGGAGAGGGAAGAGATTTTAGAGAGGGGCAAACCCCTCTCTGTCCTGCACTCCCCCTTCCCTTGATAAGGGAAGGGGGCAGGGGGATAGGTTACAAAGTAATATTAATCTGGTATTTTCTGACTGCATCACCATGTAATGCCACAGGGCTACAAAGCAAAAAACAATTGTTTAAAGAGTGCCGACCAGAACTAGAAGAGTTCTCAGCAAATAAGCTAGAATGGTTGATTATGGATGACCCTGTGGGCACTGGTACCAGCAAAGGACTGGTGCTCCTTGTCGCCACGATGGCCTCGTTTCTTTTTCCTTTTATGGGCTCCGCTGTGAATATTGCCCTTCCTTCAATCGGGAGAGAACTATCATTGGATGCAATCACATTAGGCTGGATTGCTACCGCCTACCTCCTGTCTTCGGCAACCTTTCTTGTTCCCTTCGGCAGAATAGCAGACATATATGGCAGGAAGAAGATTTTCACCTGTGGCATAGTTATCTTCACGCTCTCGTCTCTTTTTTCGGGAATGGCAAACTCCGCCACCATGCTTATTTCCTGCCGGGTTTTCCAGGGAATCGGCGGTGCCATGCTCGTCGGAACCCTAGTGGCATTGCTTACTACTGTATTTCCCGCCAAAGAAAGGGGGAAAGTCCTGGGGATCAATGTAGCGGCAACATATATTGGCCTTTCCCTGGGTCCGGTTTTGGGTGGGGTCCTCACGCAGCACCTTGGTTGGAGGAGCATCTTTTTCTTAAGTGCGTTCCTGGGATTGGCGGTCATCGGCGTCGTTTTATGGAAGCTAAAAGGTGAGTGGACTGGGGCAAAGGGCGAGCGATTTGATTTTGTCGGCTCCGTAATCTACAGCCTTGGGCTTGTAGCGCTGGTATACGGTTTTACTCTCCTGCCGGCGATATCAGGAGTGTGGTTGATTGTGGGAGGTGCCATAGGGCTTGCGGCGTTCACCAGATGGGAGATGAGGACAAGAAGCCCGGTTCTGGATATAAGCCTCTTCAGAAACAGCAAAGCTTTTACCTTTTCCAACCTGGCAGCATTAGTTAACTACAGTGCCACATTTGCCGTGGCTTTCCTCATAAGCCTTTATTTGCAGTATCTGAAAGGATTCAGCCCTCAAGGTGCCGGATTGATTCTGGTCGCCATGCCCGCTATGCAGGCTATTTTTTCACCGCTTGCCGGCAGGCTCTCAGATAGAATTGAACCGAGGCTAATTGCCTCAGCAGGAATGACGTTGACTACTGTAGGACTTGTCATCTTCGTCTTCCTCAATGAGCAAACTTCTCTGGAATTAGTCATCGGCAATTTGATCCTGATGGGTTTTGGATTTGCTCTTTTCTCGTCTCCCAATACCAACGCGGTTATGAGTTCTGCGCCAAAGACGGCTTACGGGGTAGCTTCGGCAACGCTGGCAACAATGCGGCAGGTTGGCATGGTCCTCAGCATGGGAGTCGCCATGTTAATGTTTACCCTGTACATCGGGAGAGTTCAAATTACCCCCGAATACTATCCGCTTTTCCAGGAAAGCATGAAAATGTCCTTCATAATTTTCGCCATTCTCTGCTTCGGGGGTATCTTCGCTTCGCTCGCTAGGGGAAAGGTACGATAGTCTCTAACGTTGCTGCAATCCGTCCTTCCTATGTCATTGCGGGCCGAAGGCGTGACAATCTCGTCTAAAATGTCATCCTGAGTATAGCGAAGGAGCTCACCCCCTGAGATTGCTTCGTCCCGATAAATCGGGACTGGCAACCACAAATGGGCAGCCCCAACTTCGAGGCGTGAAGAAATCCCTTCCTTCACAATTGAAAATACCGTAGGGGAGGGGCTTGTCCCCGCCCGAGAGGCGGAGGTAAACTCCGCCACTACATTAATTTGTTGCACCCGCCGGCATTTTTACAGTTGCCTGGTTTATCAGGGCCGGTTGCTAAGGAATTCTTGCAAAGCGGAGCAATAGCTTTGGTAGGTTCGGGAATCGAATAGAACAAACACGACATCCTTAAGAGAAGTCGCCTGCTCCTTGAGAAATGAAAACACGGTGCTTAATGCTATCCTCGCCGCTTCATCCACGGGATAGCCATAGGCGCCGGTGCTTATGGAAGGAAAAGAGATGCTGGCCAATTTGTTCTCAGTAGCTAATTGCAGGCACTCGTAATAGGCGCTCTTCAAAAACTCAGGTTCGCTTCTGCTGCCACCATGCCAGATGGGACCGACAGTATGTATCACATACCGTGCTTTAAGATTCCCTCCCGTGGTGATTACAGCTTTGCCTGTAGGCAACCTACCTTGCTGTGCAATAATTTTCTTACATTCCTCTAGTACTGCTGGTCCCCCGGCCCGATGTATTGCCCCATCCACTCCTCCACCACCCATTAAACTAGGATTAGCGGCGTTAACGATGGCATCGGTAGCTTGTTCGGTAATGTCTCCCTGGACTATGGCTAGCTTGGTCTGGTTAATGCTCACTTCCATAGAGTACTCCTCTATAGCTATTCTTTGCTGGTTCAGGGGCTTCAAGTGTCTATTTTTTTGTCCTTTTTACTTCCTCAACTATCCTAGGCAAAACCTCGCCAGTTTTCCCCTGGATTAGGTAATCAGAAATCCCTTCCTCAGTTAGTGGTGTTGGGTCAGCGTTCACTTCAATTATTGTTACCGTTCCCTTCTGTTTGGCTCTCCTCGGTAGGTTAGCGAACGGATAAATCACAGCCGAAGTCCCACAGATGAGCATCAAATCGCATTTCCGGGCTTCCTCTAAGCTTTGCCGAGCAACATCACTGGGAATTGGCTCGCCGAAGGAAACAGTATCGCTTTTTATTATTCCTCGGCATTCAGGACAGTGGGGAGGTAGCTGGTTCTCCTGTATAAGGTTGGCTAAATCAAATTCGTCCCGCCTGAATCTTAAGCCGCAAGAAATGCACCTCAGCTTGGCAACACTGCCGTGATATTCCAAGAGCTTCTTGGTTCCAGCCTTTTCATGGAGCGCATCGATATTCTGGGTGATTACGCACTTTAAGATGCCCAGTTGCTCAAGTTCAGCCAGGGCATAATGGCCAGGATTGGGCATAGCTGCTTCAAGGCTGTCTAAGAAGCTAGCACGGGGTTGGGTTAACATCTCTTCCCACCACCCTTTGGGGTCTTCCACAAACTTCTCATAGCTTCGATAGGCTCTTCTTTCGGCTTCAGGATTTAAAGTCCAGATTCCTTTGGGTCCCCGAAAATCAGAAATCCCTGACTCGGTTGAAATCCCGGCCCCCGTCAGGGCAATAGCATGTAGTGAGTTGGTTAAGTCCCAAGCTGCCTTTGCAATTAGTTGTTCCATAGTTCCCTTCCTCCTTTGCTCATTTAACCATGGGCTTATGTAAATTTCTCAAATTGTATCAACTATTACTTTTATGGAGCCTGGTTAACCTGGATTTCCTGTTCAAATTCGGGCATTTTGGAAACCCTTCACCTCCAGATTTTTTCAGTTGCCTGATTTGTCAGGCCTTCCCCCGCTTGATAATGGGAAGATACCACACGGCCAAACTGGGGTCAACTCTATTTCTGAAAATTTGTGGTATTATTCGTCTGTATGCCTCGACCTTTGCGAATCGCTGTTCCTACAATCAAATCTTTGAGGTCGAGAAGAAAGACGAAGAAGGGGAAAAATAGCATTGACCCCATTTAAGGCTGTTATTCTGGTTGGTGGGGAAGCGACCAGGCTGCGTCCCCTTACCTGTAACACTCCAAAGATAATGGTTCCTGTGTTGAACCGTCCTCTCCTTGAACACTTCGTTGATTATCTCAAAACGCACAATATTATCGATATAGTTCTCGCCACAGGAACGTCTCCTGAGCAGGTCCAGGATTATTTCGGCGATGGTAGCAAGCTCGGTGTCAGGATAGCTTACTCGATAGAAAATCTTCCTCTGGGAACGGCAGGAGCAGTGAAAAATGCTGAAAGCCTCCTGGACGATTCCTTTATCGTTTTTAATGGGGATGTTTTCACTGATATCGACCTGAGCGCGATGATGCGACTACACCGCGAAAACAAAGCTACAGCCAGCCTGGCTTTGACCCCTGTAGATGACCCTACTATTTATGGAGTGGTGGAGACGGACAGCCAGGGCAGGGTCAGACATTTTATAGAAAAGCCAAGCTGGGACAAGGTAACTACGAATATGATTAACGCTGGTATCTATATCTTAGAACCTGGGATTTTGAGTTACATCACTCCCAATACCTTCTCTATGTTTGAGCGTGATGTTTTCCCCCTGCTTTTGGAGGAAGGACAGGCTGTGTATGGCTATCCGTTCCAGGATTACTGGATTGATATGGGCACCCCAGACAAGTATTTGAAATTGCAGCACGATTTGCTCCATCGCTATATAGGCAATAAGGGTACTAAATTTGAAGGTGAGAGCTTTGTTCACTCTTTAGCTCAAATTGAGGGGCCAGCAATAATCGGCGAAGCCTGCTTCATTGATAGGAATGCCATAATGAAGGGACCTGCCATATTAGGGACAAGGTGTCGTGTAGAGGAAGGCGCTGTAATACAAGGAGCGATATTGTGGCAGGACTGTAAAATTGGCAGGGGGGCAAAGCTGAGAAACTGCCTGGTTGCCTCCCGTTGTTGCATCGGTGAGGAAAGCGAAATTCTGGATGGATGCATTTTAGGAGATGATGTGCGAGTCGAGAAAGGGAATAAGCTATCTAACGGAATCAAGATTTGGCCAGGTCAAACTATAGAGCCCGGTACGATTTCGTCCTAGGGTTCGGACTTAATGCAATACGTGGTATTTATCGAAATCGCTTTGTATAGCCTCTACAAGCTGAAGGACCTTCCCCTTCTTTAGCGGAGCATTGATGTAAACAGGAGGAGGTTCCTCGCCTTTTTTAAGAATCCCCTGGCCGATTAGCTCAGCCAAAATTGCCTGCTTTAGTTCTTCATCACACAGGGGTGAATGGTAGATGGTGCTCAGTGAGGACAATAACATCTCATTAAGGTGCTCATTTCCTTTTTCTTCATGTAGGTGGGGGTTTCTGGTCTCAATTTGGAATATGTCTATCCCCTGCTCCATCACCTTGATATCCTTTGTGGGCAAGATGCCACCAAAATTTTCAAACATAGATACTAATTCCTGAGGTTCCCCAGCATATCCCGAAGCAAAGGGCAGGATTTCCGCTAGCTGCATACTCATGGCATGTTCACCGGCATTGCTCGTTCTGACGACCTCGGTTTCGAAGCCTGTTTTGGTGGATATCAAGCTATTTAAATATTTGTTAGTGACCTCCGATATCCTTCCCCATTTCCTGAGGTATAATATCCCCGAGATTTTCGGCTTATATTGCCATAATATCCTCACCATGCTGTACCGAGACTGTGCCAAACTGAAGCCGGCGGCATAATTCCTCACATACTCCAGCACCGCACCCGGGAAATAGTTATCTGCATCAACGAAGCCAACATATTCTTTCCCTGCTGCCTTGGCCATAAGTAATCCTATTATCATGGCTTCACTTTTACCATCACGCACCAGCCCATCTTCGTCTAAGAGGTCGTTATAGTCGGCATCCATTGCTGCTCTGGCAATAGCGGGGTCCTTTTGGTGAACAATTAAGGCCTGGCGAAGGGTAAAACGACAAAGCTGGTCCAGAGCGTCGCCCTCCATTCTAAATCTGTCGACTTTTTCCCTCTGGCTATTGGAAACTACTATTACCAGGCAATCTTGGGGCACACCGCTGACCACTCCTTCAAAAAGCTTGAGCTTCTCATCTTTGACCGGGATAACGATTGCCATCCTGTCCTCATAGTGCTTGATTGTTTCCTCATCTATTTTTACTACCCCCATAGCGCTATGAGGAGGCAGTTGGTTTTTCAGTCCTGAATCCAGAGCTATCACGCTCTGTACATGGTTCAATCTGACCGAACCAAGTCTCTCTGTATATCGCGGACTCTCAATAAACATCTTCCTGCCGTGAGAAACATAATACCAGACTGGCCGCCACTGTCAAGAAAGGGATATTTTATAACACATCTCACCCAATTCATGAGCTATTTTCCGAATGGTGATGAAATTGTGGGAAATCTCAGAAAATCAGAAAAAACCATTGACAATTCGCTGGACAATAGTGGTACAATAGTACTATAACAAACAGTCCCATCAGAAATAGCAGTTTCAGGCATAATATAAGGTTAGTGGTCAAGTGTGTGCGTTAAGGGGTTGTAATAATTCACACCATGCTCCTATGAGCACATACAGCCATGTGAAGTGGGCTTTTTTTTCTGGCACAGTAAAATCAACCTTGCGTTTCCAAACCCAGGGTTGTTCAGAAATGTGGTTGCCCGATTCATTGGGATCCCTCTTTGTCATTGCCAGGCTGACGAAGTACGCCTAAGCAACCTCGGTTGGTAGAGCGTACGAAGGAAAAATAGAGTTGAGCCCTTTGTACGGAGGTGAAGTATGAAGACAATACTCAGTTCATGGAGACCCCATAATATGAAAAGACTTGGCATTTTTTTGATTACGGTAGCCCTAATTACAGGGATGGGGGCGGAACCGCTGAGCTGTGGATGCGGGTCTTCTACTCCTGTTCAGTACGATCTCATCATCAACAGCACAACCGGGGGATCGGTAACCGAACCCGGTGAGGGGATTTTTGTCTGTAGCAATAGCACGGTGGTTGACCTGGTGGCTGTGGCTGAGGAGGGCTACTACTTTGTCAACTGGACTGGCGATGTGGACACCATTGCCAATATCAACGCCCCCACAACCAACATCACCATGAACGGAGACTACTCCATCACCGCTAACTTCGAGCAGATACCTCCAGGGCAATTCACCCTTACTACCTCCAGCACGGCTGGAGGGTCGATAACCATCCCTGGAGAAGAGACTCGTCCCTATGACGAGGGAACAGTGGTCGACCTGGTGGCCGAAGCCGAGGAATGCTACGAATTCGTCAACTGGACCGGCGACACCGTTGCTGACCCCAACTCTGCCACAACCACTATCACCATGGATGGAGCTAAGGATGTGACCGCCAACTTTGCTCTGCTGAGCTACAACCTTACAGCAGACAGCACAGATGGTGGCGATGTAACCACTCCTGACGAGGGCACTTTTACCTATGACTGCGGCACGGTGGTTGACCTGGTGGCTGAAGCAGAGGAGGGCTACAGCTTTGTCGAATGGTCTGGCGACGTAGGTACCATTGCTGACATCGATGCAGCCGAGACCACCATCACCATGAACGGCCACTTCTCTATCACCGCTAACTTCGGCCTGTTCCCCGGAGGGAATGGAACAGCCGAGGATCCCTATCAGCTTGCAGATTGGTACAACCTTGATCATCTCCGTGATTACCCAAGCAGCTACTTCATCCTCACAGACGACCTCGATTTTGGCTCTATCGGCTATACGGAGCTGGCGAGTGAGACAGGCCATGAGGGAAAAGGCTGGGAGCCAATTGGAAATTTGACTGACCCATTTGCGGGTAGTTTCAACGGCCAGGGGTACGAGATAAGTGACCTGTTTATCGACCGCCCTGACGAATCTAATGTGGGGCTTTTCGGTATTCTCGATGTAGTAGGGCTCATCGAGAATGTCGGCATGGTAAACGGCAATGTGGCTGGTGATAATAATGCCGGGGGCCTGGTGGGAAGGAATGACGGCACTATAATAAACAACACCTATTACACGGGCAATGTGACTGGCAACGGCAATGTTGGCGGTCTGGTGGGATACAATTTCTTTGGCACTGCCAACGACGCCTATTCCAGCGGCATCGTGACTGGCCAAAGCAATGTTGGCGGTCTGTTCGGATGGGACAGGGGCACTACGAGCGACTCCTATTCGACCAGCAGCGTGACTGGCGATCTCAATGTTGGCGGTCTGACTGGAAAGAATAGCGGCACTGCGAGCAACTCCTATGCTACCGGCAACGTGACTGGTGATGATAATGTTGGCGGTCTGATAGGAAGGAATGACGGCACTGGCACTGTAAACAACTGCTATTCCACCGGCAACGTGACTGGCAATACGCACGTTGGTGGTCTGATGGGAAGGGATTTTGGCACTGAGAGCAACTCCTTCTGGGACACCGAAACCAGCGGACAGGCTACTTCAGATGGAGGGACCGGCAAGACCACCGAGGAAATGATGGACATCGCCACCTTCTCAGGGGCAGGCTGGGACATAATCGCAGTTGTCGATCCTGGTACACGCAACCCTGCCTACATCTGGAATATCGTTGACGACGAGACCTACCCCTTCCTGAGCTGGCAGCCTGTCTAATACAACCAGCACTCAGACGAAGAGGCGGGGACAAGCCCCGCCTCTTCGCATTGGCTCTGAGCGGCGAAGGGTTCTCCACGGAGCTTGTCCTGCGTTATGGGATTCTTCCCCTTCACTTCGGTCAGGGTCAGAATGACGAGAAGCGACGGGTTCAGAATGGCATCTCTATTCTGTCATTGCTTCGGCTGGTCCCGAGCGAAGTAAGGGAACCAGCCGAAGCAATCTCCGTGGGAAGCCATGAGATTGCCGTGCCCTACCAAGTCGGGGCTCGCAATGACAAAGAACGAAGTCTGATGAATCAGGCAACTACAAGAAGCTGGAGGGGCTAGAGGTTAAATAAGAAGGTAACTACATCTCCATCCAGGATGATGTAACTCTTCCCTTCTGTTCTCAGCAGACCTCTTTTTCGTGCCTCAGCTAGATTGCCGCAGCTTTCCAAATCGCTATAACTGATAACCTCAGCCCGGATAAATCCCTTCTCCATGTCGGAGTGGACCTTCCCTGCTGCTTTTGGTGCTGGAGTTCCGTCGGGGATGGTCCAGGCCTTTAGCTCAGAGGAAACTGTGGTAAAGAAAGAAACCAGTCCCAGAAGACTATAGGAAAGGTCGATAACACGGTCAAGCGCCGGTTTGCTCAGCCCCATAGCTTCACGAAATTCCCTGGCCTCAGCGTCGCTGAGCTGAGCTAGCTCCATCTCCAGCTTGCCGCAGAGAGCTACGACGGCAAACTGTGGGTAAAGGGAACCTATCTCACCCTCCAATTGTGGAACCTGTGATATTTGCTCCTCTCCAATATTCAAGACTATCAGTATGGATTTGGCGGTAAGAAATTGATAATTGGACAACATTTTGAGGTCTTCTTTAGCCAGGCCTTGCAGTCTTATTGGTATGTCCTTCTCTAACTCCGCCTTAACTTTTTGAAGCAGAAGCTGCTCTTTTAAATAGGACTCCCGCTCTGTTGCTTTAGCTCCTTTTAAGCTTGTCTCCAGTTTATCAAGCCTTCTCTCGATAATTGCTAAATCGGAAATAGCGAGTTCCAAATCTAAGGAAGCTATGTCTCGTTTCGGGTCTATGCTCCCTTCGGGATGGGGAACCTTGTCATCTTCAAAAGCCCGGACTACCTGGAGCAAGGCATCAGCAGTAGTTAGATAGCTCAAGAATTCTCCCCCCGGTCCTTCCTTGCCGAAGCTCTTGAGGGAACCGGCAATGTCTATGTAACTTACCTCTGCAGGAACAGTCTTTTTGGGCTGGAATATACCTTCTAGCACCGATAGTCGGGAATCAGGCACTTTAGCCATGCCGATATTGGGAGCCAGGGTCGGGGAATAAGCGGCAACTTCAGCCTTGCCTCTGGTCAGGGCATTAAAGATAGTCGTTTTGCCGCTCTCAGGTATCCCGATAATGGCAACCTTCATGATTATATCCTATCATATTCTGGTTTTGAGCTTCTGCCAGGAAAAGCTGGTGCTGTGGTAGAATACCAGGTAAATGCTCTACATCCTTTATGGTCAGGACGATTTCTCCCTTAATCAAGCTGTGGAGAAAATTAAAGTTGACCTGGGCGATTGGGAAATGTTAGTGACTACCACCACCAGCTTAGAGGGTCAACATCTAACTTTAAGTGAACTTAGAAATAAATGTGACACCGCTCCTTTTTTATCCTCACATCGCCTGGTTATGGTCGATGGCTTGCTAGGACGCTTTGAGGCAAAACAAAGCAGACCACGGTCTGGCAAAGGTAGATCTGGAAACGGGCTGGGGGAATGGGAAGACTTGGCTTCTTACATCAAGCAAATGCCAAAAACGACTGCGCTGATGCTGGTTGATGGGGAGGTGAAGGGCCATAATCCTCTATTAAAGAAGCTTTCACCAGTAGCTGAAGTAAGAACCTTCCCCTTGCTGCGAGGCAACGAGTTGAAGGCCTGGATACAACAGCGGGTAAGGGAACACGGGGGCAATATTACCCCCCAGGCCGTGAATTTGCTCGCTGAGCTCATAGGTGGAGACTTATGGGCGATGAATGGTGAAATCCAGAAACTGATTCTTTATAGCCAGGAGCGTCCTATCGGCGAAGATGATGTTAGACAACTGGTAAGTTATATCCAGGAGGCTAATATCTTTGCCCTGGTGGATGCAGTGGCCGAAAGTCGAACCGAGTTAGCCCAAAAGATACTTCATAGGCTATATCATGATGGCATGGCACCAACGTATATCCTGGTTATGATTACCAGGCAATTCCGCCTAATAGCTCAAGCCAGAGATTTGGGAAAGGGTCTGTCCCGCCTGCAGATTCAGGATAGGCTGGGGCTGAAATCAAGCTATGGCTTGGATAAAACGCTCAGCCAGGCCAAATTGTATGATTTTGAGGGCGTAAAACGGGCTTACGATAAGCTTTTGGAAACCGACTTAGCTATCAAAACTGGCAAATATAGCGATAAATTAGCTATCGAACTCCTGGTAACCGAGCTTGCCTGCCTGAATCCGTGAGTGAAGGTCCTGAG
>JAUVXS010000083.1 GCA_030603485.1 Dehalococcoidia bacterium | reverse complement strand
GTTCTCCTGAGCTACGAGAGCGCTGGTCTGGTTTACGGGCTTACAGTTGATGGGTTAGGTGAGGTGAAGATAATGGTGCCCGGGCATCTGGCAGAGGAAGCTAAGGAGATTTTGGGAGTGGTGTGAAAAAGTCTGATGACCTCAAGATTAGAACGCATAACTGAACAGCGACTGGATAGCCTGACCAGAATTCGGGCTCGCGACATAGACCCTTATCCTCATTCCTATCATCCCAGCCATACTGTTCGAGAAGCGATAACTCTTTTTGAGCAGCAAGGGGAGAGCTCTCAGGACATATCACTGGCTGGCCGCATTATGTCCAAGCGTTCCATGGGTAAGATGTCCTTTCTTGATATTCGCGATAGCTCGGGGAAGATACAGTTTTCTTTGCGCTACGACCTTCTGGGCCGGGAGAGGTACGAATTTCTTCAGGATATTGATATTGGTGACATTATCGGGGCGGAGGGGAAGCTTTTCCGGACAAAAGCGGGGGAGCTCACTCTGGGGGTATCCGATTTCGCCATGCTTTGTAAATCCCTTCGCCCGCTGCCAGAGAAGTGGCATGGGCTGGCTGACGTAGAAAAACGCTATCGGCAGAGATATCTCGACCTTATTTCCAACGAGGAGAGTAAAAGCATTTTTGTTTTGCGTAGCAAGATTATCGCTGCTATAAGAAGTTTTCTTGATAAGCAAGGGTTTATGGAGGTAGAAACTCCGGTGCTTCAGCCTCAAGCCGGCGGAGCACCGGCACGCCCCTTTATAACCCATCATCATGCCCTTGATGAAGACCTCTATTTGCGAATTGCCCTGGAGCTCCACCTCAAGAGACTGGTGGTAGGCGGCTTTGACAAAGTTTATGAGATGGGGCACGCCTTTCGCAATGAAGGCATTTCTGTTAGACATAACCCGGAATTCACCTTGCTTGAGTGCTATCAAGCTTATAGCGATTACAATGACATGATGAGACTGGTTGAGGAGATGTTTTCTTATGTAGCTCGAGATGTTTTAGGCGGTACCAAGCTTACTTACAATGGTAACACCATTGACTTTAGTCTTCCCTGGCAAAGGCTTTACCTTTGTGGGGCAATAAAAGAATACTGTGGCATTGATTTTGAAGATTATCCCGATGCTGCTTCACTGAGGACACGGATGGCGGAGCTGGACATGGATGTTGATCCAACTAAAGGGAGGGGCAGGCTGATAGATGAATTGATTTCCACTTTCGTTGAGCCAAACCTTGTTCAGCCAACTTTCCTTCTGGATTACCCTGTGGAAATGTCGCCTCTGGCCAAGAGGAAGCGAGGTAACGACCGGTTGGTAGAAAGATTTGAGGGATTTGTGGCTGGTATGGAAACTGCCAATGCCTTCACTGAGCTCAATGACCCCCTGGAGCAAAGGGAGAGATTCCGCCAGCAGCTAAAAGAACAGGTTGCCCATGAGGAAGTAGAAATAGCCGATGAAGATTTTCTTCAGGCTTTGGAATATGGTATGCCACCTACTGGTGGTCTGGGGATGGGTATTGACCGCCTGGTGATGCTGCTTACAAATCAGCAGTCTATTCGAGAAGTGATACTTTTCCCCCAACTGAAGACAAAGCCCGAGCTCTGAGCGAAGCGAAGGAACCAATGCTTGATATTAAGCTTATTCGTGAAAACTCTGAACTTGTTCGCCAGGCTTTGGAGAAAAGAGGCGATAACTTTGCACTCGATGGTATCCTTGAGATTGACGGGCTTTATCGCAGCTTGCTCCGTCAAACGGAGGAACTCCGTGCCACACATAACGAGGCAAGCAAACAACTGGGCAAGAGCAAGGAAAAACCACCTCAGTTCATCGCCCAGATGCGTCAATTGGGAGAGCAAGTGTCTTCCTTGCAGCAGCAGATCAGAGAAGCTAAGGCTAACCTTGATTCCTTGCTACTGGAGTTACCCAACATCCCCCACCCCAGCGTGCCCTTGGGGCGGGGCGAGGATGATAATGTGGTAGTGCGTACCTGGGGCAAGCCAGGGGAATTTTCCTTCAAGCCGTTACCTCACTGGGAACTGGGGGAAAGACTGGGCATAATAGATTTCCAACGGGGTGTGAAGCTCTCAGGTACCAGGTTTTATGTTCTCAAAGGGCTGGGGGCACGCCTCCAACGAGCGCTTATCTCATTTATGCTCGATGTCCATGTAAACGAGCATAGCTATAACGAAATCTACCCTCCTTTTATGGTAAAGCGAGAGTGTATGGTCGGCTCAGGAAATTTACCCAGGTTCGGCGATAATCTATATCACGATGAAGAAGATGACTTCTGGTTTATACCCACGGCGGAGGTACCGTTGACTAACCTGCACCGTGACGAAATATTAAGTGCCGATAGCTTGCCCCTTCATTACGTTGCCTATACCCCTTGTTTCCGTCGAGAGAAGATGGCTGCCGGCACGGACACCAGGGGCATTAAGCGGGGGCACCAATTTGACAAAGTGGAACTCTACAGGGTCACCGACCCGGAGAGTTCTGACGAAGAACTGGAAAAACTGGTAGCTGACGCTGAGGACATATGTCGGAAGCTGGACATACCTCACCGCGTGGTGCAATTATGTACCGGAGACCTCGGCTTTGCCGCCTGCAAAACATATGATATTGAAATGTGGGCTCCTGGCTGTGATGAATGGCTCGAGGTCAGTTCTTGCAGCAGTTGCAGTGACTTTCAGGCGAGGCGAGCGAATATCCGCTACCGCCCTGAGCCTGGCGCCAAACCGCAGCTAGTTCACACCCTCAATGGCTCGGGATTGGCTCTACCACGAGTCCTTATCGCTGTGCTGGAAAACTATCAGCAGGCTGACGGCACAGTGTTAATCCCTGAAGTATTAGAGCCTTATCTGAAAGTAACATAAGCACCGCTTACGGCCGGTATACTATAAGAAGAGCGGCTGGGGTGCATGCTGGCCAAGGCAAGCAAGCCAGGGGGTGAGTTTTCCCCTGGCAAATTAGCACAGCCGGCTGAAATCGAGCGCTTGATAGTGTGGGAGGGGTAATATAGGATTGACTAAGGTTTCGGGTAACAGGTAACTTCTTCTAAAAATTGTATTTGATCGAATCTATGGAATGCGGTAAATTATATGTGGGTTTTAGGAAAACTAAACTGATACTCTCAATAAACTATAGCTGGAGGTGACAACATGACAGACTGGACCCAAAAAGCGGAAGCACTGAACAGACTCATAAGACCCCTGACTTTCCCTATCGCCGTTAAGCTGGTTAAAAGCATTGACGAATTCCCGGAAAGGACCCGCCGTCCTTCCAGGGACATGGGATTTAAGACAAATGTCTGCGTCGGTATGACGATGGCCCGCAAGTACGGCTGGACGGTGGGAATGACGACCGATGATAACGCCTGTCCATTTGCAGCCTATACCTATGGATGGAGCGAGCCTGAATCTGAGACCAGGAAAGCCTTGACCGATTTCATGCTGGTAATGAAATACGCAGCTAACGAGAATGCAGCAAAGACAACGATGGAGGCTGTAGAGCAGGTTAAACTGAACAAAGGACAGAATGTCGGGGTAATTTTCTCTCCACTGGAGAGGACTAAAATCGACCCGGACCTGGTCATGATATTCTGTAATCCCGCTCAGGTGATGCGGCTGGTGCACGGAGCCACCCAGGAAACAGGTGTGAGTGTGCAGTCTATGTTCAGCGGCCGGGGTGGAACCTGCACTGAAGGAGTCCTGCAAACATTCAAGACCGGGGAGCCAAAGGTAGTACTCCCGGGAAATGGCGATAGGGTCTGGGCGATGGTGCAAGATGAGGAGATGGCCTTCACTATACCGGCAAACTGGCTTGACCCGGTTATAAGGGGGCTTGAAGCCACCCACCAGACCGGCGTTCGATACCCCATACCGGTAGACGTAAGACACGAGCCGCGGTTCCCGGGATAACCCAAGGACGCCGCATCCAGGGCAGCTACATAGAAGCTAATTCGACCGATATCTGCCACCACCACGCAGGAAAGTAGCTTCCTTGTCGAATTGTGTGAAAACGGCTTCGAGATGGTACGAATCCCAATAACATTTTTAGCTACGCGAAGGATTCTTCGCCGGCGGCTCAGAATGACAGCACGGTTAATAATAGCTAGCAATTAAACGGGGAGTCCTGCTCGACGGCGTTTTCGATGAGTTCGATGCGTTGGGTCTTGCCTTTATCATCGAGTTCTATAGCTACGACGTCTATGCGCCATAAAGAGGGGAGGTTCTGGTGAGTATTAGTATAGGTCAGGGCTAAGGCGATGAGTCTTTTCTTTTTGGCCTGTGTTATTGATTCCTCAGGAGTGCCGAAGTCCAGACTACTCTTGGTGCGAACCTCGACAAAGATAAGGCAGTCCTTCTGCTGGGCGATGATGTCAATCTCTCCACGAGGGCAACGAAAACCCGTCTCCCGAATACGGTAGCCCCGCTTTTTGAGGAATTTCCGGGCTGCTTTCTCACCCAGCTTACCAACTTCTTGACGGTTCATTACCTGATCCTTCGACAAGCTCAGGACAAGCTCTTAGTCCTCTCCCGTCAAGGGAGAGGAAAATTGACTTGTCATGATATGTTCCCCAGTCATAGGAGTGGAAAATCGGTTTGCACAACATCCCTACTCTTCACAGAAGGAAAATTTTGGCTTACGATTATATTTCTGACAGGGGCAAAGTATAGACGGTGAATTGGCGAAGGCCCGAGCTTTTGCAGACATGATATGTGTTTTCCTGTTCCATAGCCTTTATGCCGGGCAAATCCATAACCGGGGTAAATTTGGTCGAATTCTTCCATTATACGGTCTCTGGTGACCTTGGCTATGATGGAAGCACAGGCAATGGAGAGACACGATTTGTCACCTCTGGTTATCCCCCTTTGAGGGATATGACATTGAGTCAAGGTTATCCTATCTATAAGGAGGAAGCTGGGTTGTTTGGGCAGTTTTTCCACTGCCTGCATCATAGCCAGCTTGGTTGCTCTGAGGATATTCATGGAGTCAATCGTTTGAGGAGGAATGATGCCAATGCCCACAGCTACGGCCTCCTTGGTAATCAGGTCAAAGAGGGATTCACGTTTCCTGGAGTTCAATTCTTTGCTATCCCGAACCAGCTCAAACCAGGGCAGATTGGCTGGGTGGGGCAGGATAACGGCGCTGGCTACTACCGGACCGGCGAGAGCCCCCCGCCCGACTTCATCGATGCCAGCGATAAGCTCATAGCCCTGCGATTTAAGCTTATCTTCCTCATCGAGATTTGGAAACTGGGACAAAGCTCTCTCTTTCATAACTCCCCTAACCCCTCTTATCTTAAGAGGGGGATTTATGTTTCCGTATTTATAGGCTTAAGCTCCGATTTCATCGGAGTCGATAATCCCGCCCCCCAGCACCTCATCGAGATTGTAGAACACGATGGCCTGCCCCGGAGTTACCGCCTTTTGAGGCTGAGTGAAATGAACATCCACGAAGTCGTTCCTGAAAAAGAGGACAGCCTCTGCCTCTTTTGACTTATAGCGTATCCTGGCCCTGGCTGTGATGGGCTCCCGCGGTGCCTTGCCTGATATCCAGTTTAGTTTTTGGGCCGTGAGCTTCCGGCTATAGAGTTCTTTCTCCTGACCAAGCACAATTCTATTATGTTCAGGCTCCATTCTTACGACGTAGAGTGGCTGGCCAGAGGCTAATCCCAGGCCATGCCTTTGCCCGATGGTACAAAAGGCTATTCCCCGATGCTGACCTAATTTCCTTCCCCCGGCATCTACAATATCGCCGGGCAGAGTGGAAAATCTCTGGCTCAAGAAAACGCCATAGTTCTTCCGGGAAATAAAGCAGATATCCTGGCTTGATTTGGTTGCTGTGGGCAACTTCGCCTGCTTGGCCATCCGTTTAACCTCGTCTCTGCTATGCTCGCCTAAAGGAAACAGGACATGCCCGAGCTTTTCCTGGGTTAGAGTATAAAGAAAATAAGATTGGTCTCTACTGGTGTCTGCCGCTTTTAGCAAGCGATACCCGTCTCTGGAATGCTCTACCCTGGCATAATGGCCTGTAGCCAGGTAATCAGCGCCCAGGGAAAGTGCTTTATCGAGGAGGAGGCCAAACTTCATGTGCCGGTTGCAGGCAACGCAGGGATTGGGAGTCCGCCCTTGCTGGTATTCCCGGCAGAAATAGTCCACTACACAGGCCTCAAATTCCTTTCGCAGGTCAACCTGATGGTAGGGAATATCTAGAATGCGGCAGATATTCTCCGCCCGATGTGCCTGGTAGGTGAAGTGGGGAGACTCCCGGAGATGCATGTGTATGCCTATTACTTCATAGGCATCTTCTTTGAGCAACAAAGCAGCGGCGGAAGAATCTACTCCTCCGCTCAATGCCACGGCGACCTTTCCTTTAGTCATAACCTTAGATTCTTCCCCTTCACTTCGTTCAGGGTCGGAATGACGAAAGGGATCACAAATAGGAAGGCAGTAACCGGCTCACCCTATCCCGGATAATCTCGGCAATTTTACGTTTGGGCAAAGAGGCATCTATCACCAACCAGCGGTCAGGCTCAGCTGCGGCCATCTTGAGGTATCCCTCCCTTACCCGCCGGTGGAACGATAAATCCTCCAGCTCAAAGCGGTCTTTTAAGCTTCGCTTTCGTGCTAATCCCTGCTCGGGTGAAATATCAAGGAGGATAGTGAGGTCCGGCTTAAGGTCCTGTGTTGCTATAGTGTTGACCGTCTCCACGATGGTCAAATCCAGTCCCCGCCCGTAGCCCTGATAGACCAGAGTAGAGTGCGTGAAGCGGTCGCAAACAACCACTTTACCTTCTTCCAAAGCCGGGCGAATTATCTCAGCCAGCAATTGGACACGGGAAGCGGCCAGAAGAAACAGCTCAGCCTGGGGCGAAATAAAGGAACTCCGTTTCCTCTTAAGCGCTTTCCTTATCTCGTCGCCCAGAGCCGTGCCTCCAGGCTCATGGGTTAATACCGCAGGGATGTTTTGCTGCTCAAGCTTCTTCAGCAAGAGCCTGGATTGAGTGCTTTTGCCGCAGCCCTCGCCACCTTCAAAGGTGATGAACAGTCCCAAGGATTACCTCGACTTCCTTTTTCTGCCATGTTCCACGCTCCGGTCACCGGAGTTGAAACCGCGGCGTCCAGCCAGGAGACGCTGTAGATGATGGACATAGGCAGATTGAGTGTCACGGGGGTAGAGTGCGTCCAGGCATTGCTTCATTTGAGCGGCATTGTTGCTTTTAAGGACATAAATTGGTATACCCAGTGCCTCGGCATCCCGTATCCTCTGCGGCTTGCGGCGGTAATAGCTTCGTGTGGTGAGGAAAATATCAGCTTGCTTAAGGTCGGAGATGATTTTCACATCTTTTCGCCCTTCCTTAGCAACTTGTTCCAATCGAGACCGGTTAGCGCCGAAGAGGTGGAATCGCAGTGCTTTTTCCGACTGCTGCTCTTCCTTGCTTTCCCATATAAGAGGGGTGGTAATCGCCTCCCTCTTTACCTCACCATTTTCATCCATCCAGCGCACTTCTGCCTTTGGGGGTTGCCCATGTAAGAGAGCATCAACAGCCTCGGTCACGACAGGATGTATGGTTACCCTGTAATAATCTACAATTTCTACCACCACATCAAAGGTAGGCGGAGCCTTGCGCTCCAGGATAGATTTTTGGGTGTGCCGTCGCCTGGCTTCTTCATCTCCTAAGGTAACCGTCTGGATGCCGCCGATAAGGTCA
>JAUVXS010000019.1 GCA_030603485.1 Dehalococcoidia bacterium | reverse complement strand
GCCGATTATGTTTATTGCGTTAACTTACAAATCAAATAGTGTGTAAACAATGAAGGTGTATCTCGAGCCAAGCGACGTAGAGCTTCTTGAAGAAGCGGCTACCAACCTCAGGGATCGTCTCATGATAAGGCTGTTATTTAGGTTGGGCTGCCGCATAAGCGAGGTCCTGGGGCTTCAGGTTCAGGACATAGACTTCAACCAAGGCACAGTAGTTATTCAACATCTCAAGTGCCGCATCAAACTTTCTTGCCATATATGTGGAGCAAGACTTGGGGCGACTCATATCTTTTGCCCTAAATGCGGTGGCAAGATAGAAATGAGTAAGAGCGAAGAGCAGTTGCACCGCAGGCAGCGGGTGTTGCCCGTTGACACGAATACCTTGAAGCTCCTCAACGAATACGTTCGGCGGGGTGGTCCGATTGTTCGAGATGGGAAGAAACTGATTTTCGGCATTAACAGACATCGTGCCTGGCAGGTTGTAAGGGAATGCGCTGAAAAAGCAGGATTGCCCAAGCTAGTTAACTCTGAGAGCGGAAAGATGCATAACGTCAGTCCGCATCGCCTGCGGGACAGTTTCGCAGTTCATGCAGTAAAACTCGACGATTCAGGCGATGGGTTGCGGCTTCTTCAGGAACACCTCGGTCATCGCAGCTTCGATACGACCGCCAGATACAGAAAAATATCGGGCACAGAGCATCAGGAATGGTACGAAAGACTCTGGAGCAAAAAAAGTTGATCGGCACATTTTGCATCTCCGAGGTGAAGCGAGTTGGCTGAGCCGCTGAGACCAGCCCGGGGCGGCTTTCTTCGCCCCTTTGGCTGCGGTTGGTTTATCAGGGAGTTTCTTCTGGGGTACGGCCCAGACGGATCGCCATCAATCGACCCTCAAGTTGGAGCCCCTCAAGCTGATGTTTTTTATTTCTACAAGAGGGCGTTGATGCGAGCTACGGCAGTGGACCAGGCGACGAGAATGGAGGAAAAGCGGGCCAAGCGGGAAAAGCGTTCCATAGAGCCCGCTAACATTGAGAAACTGGCTGAGCAATATTTGTCTAAGATGCCTTATAAATCTCGAGGGTGCCGATTCCATAGCTTTGTCGTGTATTTTTCCAACCTTCAAAGATTGCATTGGGTGGAACCTACCGGGCGAGAAGAGCCATCGAGTTTCCAGGACCATTATCCACCCGGTCCGCCACGCCGTTACTTCCGTCTCACTGATGCTGGTAGAACTGCTCCTGAGACAGCCTGGGCTAATCCCTATCGCTCTCTTTACGGCTAATGTCCAGCCGACTGGATGTAAAGCCGATAGAGTTTAGTTTTTGTTCATGAAATCTAAGGGAAATCAGAGAAGGAGCTGTTGTTCAAGAGACGTTCAAATGGTGTTCAGAATACCGTTCAAATGCCGGTTACATCATTCAAATGTGGTTCAAATTTCCATGATTTATCAGTTGGAAAATCACCTATAAGAGGAGAGTAAAATTGGAACGATTAACAGCAAAAAAGAAACTCGCAGTGGTCAGGCTCTACTTGTCCGGCCTATCCTATGATGACATTGCTGCCAGAAGCGGTGTCAGCAAGGGGACGGTGGCCAACGTAGTCGTGGATTTGAAGGCGGGGAGTTTTCCTGAGGCGGCTGATGTCGGCGAACATGTTGAACTACTTCGCGAATTATCCTTCGACTTGAAACGGTCCGAGCTAACTCCGGCGCAGTGTGCTGTGGGGCTCATCCTTCTCAAGCAGATCAGTGAATGTGGGCTTGACCCGGCCGACATCAATCGCTGGCCGGTGATTCTCAAATCGGTGCGAAACGAAGACGATATTAACGAGTTTGTCCGGCTGATCTACAGCATTCAAGAGGTCCAGCAGAGAAGCGGCTTGAGCCTTGAGGCTCTTGACAGTAAAGTTCACGAACTCGAGAAAAAAGCCGCCGATCTTGAACCTGTATCAGATAAACTGAAGGACTGCAAAAAGCAGCTCGTCGAACTAACCAGGCAGCGAGAAGAACTTGCCAGCTCAGTAGCCATGCTCGAACAGAAAAACAGACTGCTGAGCCCCCAGATCAAGGACCTCGAAAGACGTGAACAGACCCTAACACACCGGATCGCAGATATGGAACCGAAGGCCAACAAAGCGGAAACAACTCTCTCTACCTTGAAGGGCGAGATGCAAAAGCTTAAAGATATCGGGTTCTCCCCCAGAGAACTGGCTGAGTTCAACGAGAAGCTAGAAGTAATTGCACAACATCACACTACCAAGCCCTGCGAACTCAGGGGTCGCTTGCTACACGAGCTTGAGACACTGGATAAAGGACTGGCGCTGGAAACCCTAATCCGGAGCCGGCAGCAAGAGTTGGATAAAACGGAGCAAGCTCTTGTCAGAACCAAGAAGGAAGTGGAGACCGCAAGGGCAGCTGTTGGCAGTCTCGGACAGGAGAAAACAAATTTGGAGGAGAGCATCAAGGAAATGAGGGAAAAGGTCATGCGGGAAATCGCCAAAATCGTCCCCCTCGCTCAGGATGCGATCACCAAATTGAGTAAAGACCTGCGGCGCGGCAGCGACGAGGCTCTGGCAGAGGTGCAGCGGCTCAGGGATGAAGCCATGGAAGTTGGCAAAGATGTGGGACGATACGAAGGAATTCTGAAATCTTGCGAATGGCTCGATGAATTGCTGGCCCTGGTGCGAGGTGAGGAGAACATTGCTGGCAAACGCGTGAAGATTATTTCGCTATTGGTCGTGCGAGCTCTCCACACTTGGTTGAAGCGTCAGGGTTCCCTATCCTTCACCCTTCTGCTGTACGCCGTTGAGACACTAATTAGTGAGCTGGAACGATGGAAGGTCTGAAATCATTTCATGACCGTTTGAAGAATCTGCAGTCTCAAGGCAAGAAGCTAATCGAAGCGAGGCTTGCCTTGAATGCTCTATTTGTCGAAGAGGAAATCCGGCTGAAGCGGGAAGATGAAGTATCAATCCTGATGATGGTACGCTGTGCTATTGTGGAGCAGTTACAGCGGTTGAAACATATTGAGACTTCGGCCAGCCATGGTCACAGCCAAGCGAACCTTGCACTATTCCCAGTCGGATTGGTTGTGACAGCGATGGTTTCAAAGAGTAATCGGCCGTCAGCCATTATGGATTATCTTCTCCGTGGCCCTAGTGACAGACATCGCCCTTTCGGGACGGTCATGGTGTGCGTCGGCCCCAAGGGGCTGCCTGACGATGCAAAGGCCGTCTCTATATCTCAGTTAGCCCGTGACTCAAATCGACTGGAGCCCGAGATTGTGAACAGACTGCAAGAGGATGGCTATCTACTTTTCAGCGAAGAAGTATTCTCGTCCTTGATTGACAAGTTGATCGCTGATGTTCGTCAGGGAAAGCTACGCTTGCCTGTATCCAGAGAGAAACTGGCGGAGATTGCCGGATTGAACAAGCCAAAGTCCAGAATCAAGATTGTGCCAGTAGAATAAATTACCAGCTTGCTATCAGGCTAGTCCTCTCGGCCTTGCCCTTGATACTGCCCACTGTCTCCTGTGGCTCTGCATGGGCAGTCTCCTCGCCCTCGGGTAAGGCTGTATTTGCCATTTCAGCCAACTTCATTCATCCCAAGCAAAATGAAGCTGCCCACCTAATATCACGAAAATATAGGTTCATTCTTTTAATGAACAAAATGTCCTTTTGTTACCCAAAAAGACTCTTTTATGACATTTGTTCACCTAGCAGGTTTATCCTCCCGTTCCAGCCTGAGTTTCTAGTGAAAAGAAAAAGCCCCCTGCCATTAAAGGTAAAGGGCATTAGCGCTCGTTCACGGATGCTGCATCAGGGCTTGAGCGTCCTTCGTCGTTATCTAAATCACATCGAAGACGTGATCCAGGAGCATGATTGCCCCACAGTCTATTACTGATATATTGGCCGATGTGACTATACCCGCGATGTTTTCAGCCGCTTCGACCGGATTGGAGTCTTTCCCCGAATTGTCCACGGTCTGTACGTAGAGCACTATTCCCCACTCACCCAGATCCACCTCCAGACCCAGATCGAGTCTTGCCTGGTAGTACAGGTGTTGGAATTTCCGGTCGTAATCGCTTTCGTATGCCTGCTCAGCCAATATACCCAACAGAAATCCTTCGTTGCCGCCTCCGGAGACCTTTACTGTTGTTATCTCGAAGGTGTTGATCTTCAGTTCCTGCACCACACCCTGTTCATCAGTTCCGGTAGCTTCCCCGGTCTTCTGCCCCGCTGCATTAAAAGCCTCAACCCTAATTGGTACATCAGTATACTGGACGCCTTTCACGATGACACTCGTACAAGGCGGAACTGCGCAATACAGACCACTAACCGGAATATGCAGAGCTGTAACTGGGTTGGGGTCTCCACTCGGTAGCGGCCCGTAGAATAAAGTAGCTTCCGTAGTCCCTATTCGAAACACATCTACTTGGATCTGCCGGGGTGCCTGTCTACCAGGTCTGGCTGGGGGCGGGAACCCGTAGAAACTCCAAGTCTGTTTATGACAAACCTTGCACCGTCCAGATTTCATGATACGCTTATAAACATTTTCCGGATTTGATTTCGGGAAGCAGTGAGCTACCACCATATAGTCCTCTGGTTTTCGGTTTTTATCAGTAAGCAACTCAGCGCAGATTTGTACTCTGGATCCACGTCCGTATTTTGTTTCATCCGTCCAGACTCGTTTAGCCAGGAGCACATGTTTGTTAATGCGATCTTCGGTGATCGTGGCCGATTTGTCACCCTGATCGGTAATCCTAGTGTAATCCCACGTTGTCTTCGTCGTATACGCCCGTCCTGCCATAGGTACTGGGGGCACCTCTGCCCGCAGTCTTATTGATTCACGATCTGTCTTTGCTCCGCCTGTTGGTGTTCCAGTTTTTCGCTGGCCCCAGCGGGTCGGGTCTTCCTTGTCTGAAGCGCAAGCGGCAATCCAGGCACCGGTAGCCGCCGCGCCCAGCCCAATGGTCGCCGGGCTGGGGACAGCCAAGTCAAAAAGATAAGCGGTCGCACCACAGAGAAATAGTTTGACAGCGGCTTCCAGGTATTCGTCAACTGGCATCCACGGCTGGATAACATCCTTACCTATTTCCTTGCCCCAGACATGGGCGTTTGACAAGGCCATCACATCACCGGTAGCGTTGTCGAAGCATAAGCCGCCGAGCGTCCCGTACCCTGTGGGGAATGAATGCCAATCACTCAATACTGTCGATGAGGTACCCCCGACAAGGGGGTTTTCACGACGGGTACCGCGCCCACCGGTCGGTGCTCCAGGGTCGTCCGGACATTCAGAAGGCCAGCGCTCTTTGACTACCAGCACATCAGTGGGGTAACCATGGACCTCTCTTGGAATATATTGACTACCCGCGGCTTTAATTTCAGATTCACTGGTCAGCTTGGAGTAAACGTGATAGGTTAGGCAGACCTCTTCGACGATCTTACCTTTTCGTGTGCGCAGTCCAAAACCCACGCAAAGAACATTAGGATCATGCGCTAACCTCACGTTTTCTAGCTTACAGGCCTCAACGAGTGTTGGTCGTTCGGGGATCTTTTTCGTGATTTTCTTACTCATCACTAGTCTCCTTTATGCAAAGTGAATTTTCAAGGCTTTGGTAACGTCCTGGATTCGACTGGCGGTGGCATCCAGGTTAGTGCACCCAGCATGATTCAAGCCGATGATGCGGTGATTACCGCCAGCATCCTCAATGAGCCATAAAGATCCGGAGTCGCCGCTGTTGGAAACCTCCGCACCGCCGCGATCGACGATATTCAACTGATTGATGAAATAGTGTGTCCCGCCGTCGTCCTTATTTCGAGGAGAAATGGTGTCAACGCCCCTAAGCAGATAGGCTTTGGTAGTCCCGGTGCGAGCACCCGATTTAAAAACATTCAGCTGGGCTAGGAGAGTGGAATCGCCCGGATTGTTAGCAATATCCTGGAAGATTTGGTCAATCTCGGAGTTTGTGACAATGGCACCACTGGTATGAATGTGTCCATCAAGGTTGTTTACCGGATCGGTATTTGCCTCGGTGTTATGAGCATCGAGATACGAAAAGACCGAAGCTGTTAGACTTCGATTGCCGTTAAGACGCACTACCGCAGCATCCACCGATCCGGGGTCTTTGGTGCTTATAGTAGTCGGGTCGGGTTCAGTCTCGGGAGCGTCCAACACGGCCATGGTAACCTGACCGATAACCGTGTCATTGCTTCGGTTAGCCAAGTCTGCCGCGGCGGAAGCTAATGCGGCTATAGTCAGGATAATGGCAATGATAATCAGCAATATTTTCCACCAGGGGTCTTCGTACGGAATAGGACCATACTTTCCAGCGAAGGGCCGATTGTAGTCGATGGTATAGTCGATCGCATTGGGTACAGAGACAATCTCCATACCGCTGGGAGGAGTCTTCGACCACGGATCCTCTCCAGGCCCACCGTCACCTGGTCGACCACCGAACCCACCCATGGCACAACAGCACTGAAGACGACGCCACACCTGGCAGATGTCGACTTCTTTACCTCGTAGGAAGTCTAGTAGCTCTCGCCGTAGCAACTCCAATTCTCTTTTGCTGCAATATTGCCCCGGCTCTCCGGATGTGGGGGGATGTGACCACGGCTCCTGACCGGTACCGAACAACTCTCGCGCCTTGCCTACCGCTCTCTTCAGCGAACGATAGTCCACAGTGATTTCTCGAATCGCGGCCGTCATGCGACCAATATCGCACTCTGATACGAAGACGTTCTTGTCAGGATCGTAGGTAGTCTGCGAGATCCAGATCTTGCTTGAGGTCTTGCGGTTGATGTGACCGGGATCTGGAGCGCCCGGTTCGAGAACGTCCAGCTCGATGCTCTGGGTGTGGATGCTGGAAACCACTCCAGACACGTCGAGTTTGAAGTAGACAAGCTGGGTGTCCCAGGGAGCTAGAGCACCCACGCTCACGCGGGCACGACCTGAAGACATGACGATTTCCTGCCCAACGGCTGCTTGGTCCTCGGCATCCCAAGTATCAGAGACCACAATGCCACGATTGGCCAAGGCCTGACGACAACTCTGAGTAAGCCCTACCGAGGCACCGGAAGGCTAGGGGCGCGTCCAAATGTTTTTAACTCTAATGGCCAGGAAATATCGCCCCAGGGCCTTCTCGAATATCCCCTCAGGCATCATCTGCATCGTAGTAGGCCAGATGGCGTTGCCGCGTGACGGTATGTCTATCATGCCGATTTTCTCTGCCTTCATTACACAGTCGGTGAAGTCCCTGTCGCCTCCTACAGGTATGTCTTCAGACTCGATGACGATCTCAATCTGCGAGCCGGTCTGGGTGTTTGACCGTTCTCTCACTTCGCTCGGTTGCCACCCTGTTGAACCGTCATTGTGTTCGATCTTGACGGTCCAAGGATGATCCTCGTTGGCGTTTATAACAACGCTGGATCCCACGTTTCCTGAGTAAGTGCCGTCCGTTCCGGCACTTCCCGAAACCTTGAATCGCTGACTATAAGCCGCCTGTTTTTGGATAACAGTAAATCGCCATTTGCCGGTCAAATCATACGTAGATACATATGGTGGGGACATAAGCGTACCTCCTTTGATTTATCGTATGGCACGTACGGATGCGCACACGCCATTCGCGAGATTTAGAGGGGATTAGCCCTCTTTTCTGACTATCTGGAAGATTTCTAATCCAACAACTCATGTTGGGAGCCTAACGGCTGGAATTCACACGCCAAAAACATCCCTTTGCCGTTCATATTCTGTATTCACACACAATCGACGTTCGTGTCTTAAATAGAGCACGAAGATTGCTAGTATAAACCACGCCTCTGTACCACCTTCGTTGTGCCACCACTGGGCATAGTCTTGGGTAAACCAACATCTGGTGGTGGAACTTTGTGTTTATTAGCAAGCCTGCGTATAGCGCCAACAGCGGTCGTTGCCACCGCGATGTTAGTATCGCTTTTGACAACGTTGACCAATTCCGTAATGGCTTCTCTGCAACCTGTCAATTCCAACGCCAGGACGGCCTTCTTTCGAATGATTGGCGACTGATCCTTGAGATAGGGTATAAGGTGAGGAAGTGCCTTTGCATTACAGGTTTGACCCATTGTTAAGATGGCCCAGCCGCGGGTCGTCTCCTGTTCGAAGGGCGAGTCCAACACCGCTGCTAAGTCTGGTAATGCCCTCTCACGCTCCAGTTCACCCAGTAGGGTGATTGCAGCGGTTCTATTCGAAAAGCTACCCCGCTTGGGTTCTGCGACCACTTTCCTGAGCAGCTTAACGATTTGGGTCCGGTACTTCACCAGGTCAGAACTGTGGATGCCTTCTGACTTCCACAGTTCCTCATCGAAACTGTGGAATGCATTCAAGACCCGTTCAAGCTTCATCCGCACGCCCGCCATCCCAAGTTTGCGAACATCGATTCTATCGCACGCAGGAAACACGTTCTCAACCGGGGGACGAACAATCTCATTCCGCTTACCCACCTGGGCGGGAATTACGGGTTTATAACGCTTAATAATTCTTTTCTTTGGCATGCCTGCTCCTTCCTTTTAGGGGTTGATTTTCTTAACCCAGCCATGTTCCGTCATCTCGTTGTGCTGGTTCCAATTAATGCCTGTGTTTGTTCCATCCGTTGATTTCGCCATGAAGTTATCGGCGTCATTTACATGATCCAGATCCAGGTAGTGGCCCAGCTCGTGTGCGATGAGAAGACCAAGAACATTACTCCCCCATGTGCTATTAAGAATATCCAGATCCTTAACGTCGATAACCACTCCGGATTTACTTCCACTTTTTGAAGTAGGCCCTGGGTTTGGCGAAAAGCCGCCGGTAGTCGCTGCACAAGATGCACCGGAGAATGACTCGACAAACCAAAGATCCACATGCTTCTTGTATGTGCCTGGAGAGCTCCAGCCACTCCGCATATCGTCAGCTTCGTCCGAGCTGTAACCGTTTTTACAGGAGTCGATTTTAATGTCTCGATATTTGCTCCAATCTGAATCTGATGAAGGAATCTCTAATATAGGAGCTGAGGTTATCTGCACGTCCTTTTGTTCGTAGATCGATGAGGCACGACCGAGCGTGAGATTCTTGGCAGCGACCATTTCGCTCCAAGAGAAATTGCCGACAAAATTACACGCTACTTTGATCTGTGCCATCATTACCCACACTGCGGAGTCCTCAATTGTGCCTGCGGATGTCGAAAAACGTAACTTGATCGTGACATCCCCATATTCATCAAAGACGTCGGCCACATCGTTTCCCTTCGGGTGGTAAGTGTAGACATACAAAGTTAGACTGGAATTCGCGCCGACCGTGTAGGGTGAGTCCAGATTGAACGAAAATGACTCGATTTGAGATCCTCCATCCGTGACGATGGCTGTGACCGTATTAGCTACAGTGATGGAAAAATTGTTGCCATTGGATATCACAACCCGCGCACGACAATAGTAGCGTTGAGTTGAAGAATAATACTGTGCCGCACCCTTCCACGAGGTACCATAGTACTGAGGATACACGCTGACCTGTATTGGATTGCTGGGTACCACATCAAATCGTGCGCAGTACGTATCGATTGAGCCATCATTAGCGAATAGTGTTGCATCCAGCTTTGCGATCCCCCAGATTCCTGAGGTGAATCCCGGTATTGTCTTTGAACCATCGCGATTCTCTTTGCTTGTCACGCGAAAATCACCCTTACAGGTTTCGCCATTTGGGTAGGTAAGAATCAATCGAATTAATGAGACTTTGACTTTACTAGGCGTGCGAAATTTACAGGTAATATCAAACGGCTTTCCTGTTTTAGGTATGTCCGGCGCAGTTATCACTGCAATAAAAGCGGATTTTTTCGTCTGTCCAGATAATTGCACTAGAAGAAAAGCCGGTGTCTGATTCACAGCTGTTATTTGCAGAAAATCATTGGAGCGTGTATTAATGACATCGGGTAGTATTGCCCGAACCTCCGTGGGACTCACATATTCCGTGGTTAAAGGCATATTGTTGACATACGCCGTCGTTTCAGGCCGAAAGTTGGTGCCGAAGAGTTTAATGATGCTTAGCGGGTTCTCTTGATCCGGGGCGAGTACCTCATAGCCTGTTATTTCTGCTGCCGGTATGGTTTCACCAAGTTTTCGATACTGAGCGTCAAGTCGCCGCATCATTAACATCATGTCCTGATCGAGAGCACCCCCGCTATGAGTTGCAGTTTTTGTCTTCGTTTCTTTACTTCTCATATTACCCTCCTTTCATCCAAGCTTTCGATAGCAGAACTCACGCGTAACAGTTAGCCGCACTGGCCCAGATTGCACTAGGTTCGCCTGAATCAACAACGGCATCAGCCACCACCATGTTCATCTGGCGGTTCCAGTGCCCTTCACCCGTCTTCGTACCCTTCCAAACGACCACCACAATTTGCCTACAATATCAAGTTATCAAGTTGTGTCATCTACGGATGACATGTATTATATCAGTTCGCGTATGATGTGTCAATACCACTGGAACGACAGCACCATTCAATTGCATTGACAGCACAAATCGTCACAATGTTACTCACTGCTTAAAACTGGGGTCACTTGAATTGAGCGGTCTTTTCTCCCGAGGCTAGAGTGGTGCTATAATTAGCTTTGATTATGCCTCTATACGATTTCAGGCTCCGATTCAATTTTCCTGAGGCGTATCGAATCGGTTCCGATGCAGAGGAGATTGAACTCCTAGTTTTACCGCTTGGCGGGCGCATCAAGATGCGAAGTGGTGCCATTGGAAGACCGATAAAAGACCACGCTCAGGTTGCCGTTTTGGGAGGACCCTTCGCTTCAGAAGCCCAGGCAAGAGATGCCGCCGAGAAAACCAAACGCGCACTTCTTTACTGGGCTATCGAGCAACGCGTAGGCATAGATTTTGGCGACGGAAAACAACGAAGTGGTGCAACGAAAGCAGGCCTGGCTATGCTGCAAAAACAACATGGATGCCCTGTAAGGAATGATATACACGGGATTGACATCTATGAGCACGTTGAAAAACTAAGGTTTGTTAACGTACATGGGGAGGTAAAGCTAAGTAAGCATCCGCCTAAATTAGTAGACACCTTCCAACGCGAATACCTTCACACTCGGCATCTTACAGAAAAGCAGGTGCTCGCATGTGAAATTTACGCAAGCTCTTTCTTTGATGTGTCTCCGCGCAGTCGCTTCATCACGCTTGTTACAGTAGTCGAAGCACTCCTAGAGCCGCTAAAGCGCGCCAATGAGGTGGAAGCTTTAGTGGAAGAGTTTAAAGCCAAGACAAGGCAGTCAACGATAGATCAGTCCACAAGGAATTCAATTATTGGCAGCCTTGAACGGTTAAGGCATCAATCGATTAGTCAGGCTGGGTGTGCGTTTGCTGGTCGCTTAATCCCCAATGAGCTTTTTGACGGACAGTCATCGGCTGATTTCTTCAGTCGTTGCTATGAGTTACGAAGTCAGATACTTCATCGTGGCAAGAGAGAGGACGAATCAGTGGACGTGTTATACCTTGCCAATATTATGGAAGGTTTTGTTGCTAAGCTTCTGCTTGCGGTGTTGACCAGGGCGCCTCAACAAGGCACTGGCATCGACGATGGCAATTAGTGTGGATGAATATACTATGATGGAAACTAAGAAGGTGAGGCTGTGATATGTTGAAGGAAGACCATGGAAGTCAAAGCTTGGCTTATGAAGGCACAATCATCGACATTGAAACTATAGGAAACTACTGCCGGGAGCACAAAGGTGATTTAAGGGAATATAAAGATCTAAAGATGGTGATATTCGGATATATCAACAAGCAAGGATGGCATATTTATTGTGCTACGGGTATAGAGCACACTCCCGAGTTAGAAGAAGAAGCAAAGCAATTGCTCATGACATTAAGGAACGAGCGCCCTCTTTACGCTTTTAACTGTAATCAAGAGAAGGGGGTGTTCTTTCATCGCCTAAACGAAACAATTCTTATGAAGGAGCTTCAGTCCAAAGAGTATGAACGCAAGGATGAGGCTTTACGAAAACTTGGCATTGTGGAAAGCTATGGTGATCCTTTTCACACGAATCCAGACCCAGGCAAAGCGTGTATGAGAGCATGGGAACGCGGTGATTTTGACAAGGCTGTTCAGCATAATCGAGCTTGTCTTCTAAAAGAGCAGGAGCTCTTGCTACATGGACGAGGAAGAGAACCTGAACTACTCAATTCCAAAATAAAGGGGAGCTCATCTAGGGCCTTAATGCATCATTTCAGCCGTGGACAAGAGAGCGAGAAAACTGGGTTAGGAAGGCGTGGAGAGATGGGAATATGGTGAAGACTATAGCACAAGACTACAACAGGACTCCCAAGGCAATTTGGATGCGCTTGCAGATATTAAAAGAGATACCGCCCGAGATTCCTTACACGATTGAAAAGGACTCTTTCACGGTAAGAGATCTCCAACGCTAGCTTCCGAGGATATACCATTGCTCAACAATTAGCCAAAATGTAGGTCGTTTCTAAATCCTCAAGCTACCTTGTAAGTTCACGTAGAACTAGTAACCATTTATTCTTCCACTGCGATAACCATTTTTGCTGATACTCGGTGTCACCTATTCGCCGCATAAGATTATCCGTGCTATGTGGTTTTCCTCGCTTTGGAGGTGAATCTAGCCAACGTTGATAGATTGCCTTAAGCTCCTTATCGAGCTCAGTGGTTGGAATAACATAGTATTCTGGTGCTGCATCCTCGCCTCGCAAATCAACCAAGACTGAAAAGTCTGATCTACCGCTCATGTTTCTGAATATCGTTTTGTCTGGATCTTTCTTCCTGCACATCCACACCCAACTCTTGGCTGCTGTTGTCTTCGCCTTGACTCTTATGTTCAGCGAGTTGGTGCCATTGGTTGCCAGTACGTCGAAGCCAGGATTATTCCTTGGTGCCGGAGCGGCAATTATGCCACGCTTCAATAGTTCTCCAACGACAAGATATTCACCAGCATTACCGATAGTCGATCCCTTGCCTTCTTTAATCTTACCCATTTACTCTTTGTGTTCCGTGAAATTCTACCAAAAACCTTATGCTTACTCAGTATACATTCAGTATACTACGAAGGGGTTAGTCTTTGCACAATTCATCGTTTTGTTGCCTGGAGAGCATATCATCATAGACTAGGCTCATCCTATGTCGTCTACCGCTCGGTCGCTCCGTTACATGGGAGGTGGCTTGCTCCGTGCCACACTGATGTAAGGACCGGAGCGTGCAGAGCGGTTAACCGAGGCGGAACCGAGCGGTGACTGAGCCTGAACCGAGCGGTGACCGAGGCGGAACAGAGGGGTAACTGAGGCGGAAATCAAAGCGGAAACCGGGAGACAGATCCTGAAGTCACAATATGGCTGATTGTTGGATCCTAAGATAAATAGAATGGCACCTTGAACCTAAGTCAGAGCGTCACAATCTGGTAAGTTAAGATAACACTAGCTACCCTACACATCTATAAGTAATACTCCCGTATACTGTTGCTTGTCTTTACCTTATGTTTAAGCGGATGTTGACAAAATTTATCTGCTGCTTGACAGTGTGCTAATAGGCACTGCAAAGGCTCCGTTTGATAGCCTTTGGGTCACATTGATTTGGTGAGATTACAGTGTTACTATTCGTATTTAAGATAGGTTCTACGCGATGGCGTCAGTGGAATGATAATGAACCAACTTGAACACTTCAAGAAAGGTCTTCGCAGCCAAGATGTACACACTGGACTGCGAAATGTCGACCCTAATTCTGGCCTAGTAGTCCAATACATGGAAGACACGAGATTGGTAGGTATGAGTGCCTCCCTAGCCCTGACAATTAGAGGACAAGATGTGATTGAAGATGCGGAGGCCCTAAAAGTAATCGTTGCCGATCAACTAGACATTGAGGCGTTTGCCTTTAACGACGTGATTAGACTATTAGAAGATATCGGCGCAATTTATAATGTGAAGCAAGAAGGCAAGACCATTAAGCGTTTTTCAGAAAAGATTCCGCTACACAAAGACCTTTTCGATTACCTGGGGCACGCATGGGAAGACAGAAAACCAACAGAAATCGAGGCTTCGATGATATATACTGTAGATGCATTGGCAACCAGACCGTTCAGAGCATCTGAGTATAAGAAATCATTCGGCATTGCCCCAAAGGCACAGGAAATCATCCTAGCCATAGGCAAGCAATCTGAACTGGTTAAAGAAATCGAACTTACTGATGGTGACCGAATATTTTACTCTCCCTACTTCTCTTTCGAGAACCCAAAACTGATGAGTGAACTTTTCATCAAACATACTGATGAGGATATAAGAGCAGAATTTGAAAAACTTAAGACTTACCAAGGGCTTCCCATAACTGACGAATTACCAGTTTTGAATGATGCCGTAGCGAGGGGACTGTTGCAGGCACCATCTATTGAGGACCCTACAGGTATCGAACGCGCCTTTGCATTTATGCCCTATACCCTAGGACATGACTACCTGACAACGGAAAAAGCAATTCTTGAAAAAGCACTGGCTATTCTCGCTTGTGTAAGATGTGGTCAACATTTTGGAGGTTATACAGCTATTTGTGCACCCGAAGCAATTTTAGAAACTCTGCTAGATCCCCTACGGGATCGGAGGCTCCAGCCACATAGTAGCCATAGAAGACAATATAGACTCCTGCACCGAATGGGTATTGTCCGGTTCATTCCTTCTGGCTCATGGGCTCAGCCGCAACTTATAGAAACTGAGGACAACACGGCAGCTGTTAAGCTAGCTATCGAACTCTTGAAATATTCCGGCGAACCTTTAAGTGATCGCGGAGTGCCCACGGATGCACCTAAAATGCTTATGAACCAAGGAAGATATCTGAATCCTATTATGACTGTCCACAAGAAAAGAAATCAACTATCATTTACGGATGCACAATGGGAGGCACTTGTAAGCGCTGCAACAGGGAGGAAACGCATTGAGTGAAAAGGATTTCCATTTGAAAGTACTTGTTAGACAGATATTCTGGAACGAAGGACTAAGTACCCGTCTAAATGTAAAGTTGTCTGCTCTAATTCCCAGAAATACATCCAAGACGCGGGCGCCGATTGAAGAATATACCGACCTTGATGTTTTAGGTATAGTTTTTACCCCAGACTTTCGGCTTCGGCTAAAAATAGCTGACTGTAAGACATCACCAAAACGTATTCCCGAAAGGTTGTTTTGGCTGGAAGGCGTAAGGCATTTCTTCAAGGCAGACGAGTGCTATCTTGTGAGACCGCATGACGTTACCTCATCAAGTAGACAATTAGCAGCGAGACTAGGTATTTCCCTAATCTGTGGGAAGGACTTCCAAGTCCTTATGCAAATCGCTGCAAATGAGTCTAAGACAATATCAGACAGCCCCTTTCTTGATGGTTCATTGTATCAGGCGCGAGAGCAGATTCTGAGTAGTCTCGAAGGGAAGCTGGATCCCTTACAAAAATACAGGTTGACCTACTATTGGCTACTTAAGCCTCGTCAAAACCTGCAACAACTTATATCCTTTCTTGGCGATTTCCAGCCTCATCTTCGTGCTGATAATGAAACACACCTAATACTGTTTTCTGACTATGTGTGGCTATATACTATTACGATCCTGCAAACTGTAGAATACGTAGTAGCTACGGGCATTTCTGACATTAATCGTTCAACACAACAATACCTATTCGGTGGAGAACTCGGCTTAAGAGAAAGAGAATCACTTGTCAAGCAACTTGGGGAGCTACGCTATATAATCGAAGGCAAGCAGGCAACATCAGCTAAGGAGATATTTAGAACATTGCCACCCTATTATGATGGTCTGCTAGAATTAGTCACACGCTTTGCTAGAAAGCCAAAAGCATCAACCAAGACTCTAAGATACGCTGAATGGCTAAATCTGAGTGAGGCTTTTCTTACTAAATCCTCTGACTTGCCTCAGGAACTTATTCCAATTGACGAGGTCTCTGTGAAGCTGCTTAATGATGTTGCCATCTTCATTACCGAAGCTAGCGGATTAAATAAGGACTTCTCTAGTAAATACATCGAACTTTCAAATCAGGTGTTTGCTAAGTGAACTACTAAATTTACTGCCAACACCATCAACCCTGCAGTGGTTCTATAGAGCCATTAAGGCTCAGAGGGCTATCCTAGAGAAATGGGTATCTCGAATCCCAGAAAATATGACACAAATTGACGTTTTGTGTGATATACCTGATTACCGTTACGCCAACTGACTTTGGTGTACTAATCAAAACATAGACAGTCTTTTGCGTTGGCTAAGTTGTTTTACCTGTGGGTTGGGACAGGGAGCATGTTTCGCTCTAGCGGGATTATTGTGGACCCTGAAGAGCTTCTTTACACCAGCTAGTGTAAGTAAAATCACATGTCCTCATCGCATGGCCTTTCACTTTTTACCACCCTGAC
>JAUVXS010000112.1 GCA_030603485.1 Dehalococcoidia bacterium | reverse complement strand
AGGGTCAATCTCAATGTCTCGGTAGCATATGACACTGACCTCGACCACGCCGTAAGCGTGATAAACCGAGTGGGCAAAGCACTCGCTGAGGATGAAAAATGGCGTAAAGTAATCAAAAGTCCTCCCCAGGTGCTGAGGGTTGATAATCTAGGCGACTCCGGAATAGATATCAAGATTTTGGGCGATGTTAAACCTATAGAGCAGTGGGCAGTGATGGGGGAGTTGAGGCTTCGCCTCAAGAGAGCGTTTGATGCCGAGGGTATAGAAATACCCTGGCCCCATACCAAAGTGTATTTTGGCAATCCTTTACCAGATTTTCCTAAGAAGGAGGATTAGTCTCACGAAGTATTCCCAGCCTGCTGCTTTTTGTGAAGTTCTCTTCATCCTCAAAGTCTCCTTACCCAGAATGTCTTTGCTATCCACCCGAGCTAAAGAGAAGGTTTTTTCTATTTCCCAAACTACTCCTCCATTAAGCCATTATCCTGGTAGCAGTGTTTCTCAATGCAAAAATTCCCGAAACAGTTGACAATAAATAGTGACCAGTTTATAATGCAAAATACCTAGTATAACGATGTAGTTTTTGAAAACCGAGGATTACCTGGAGCTGATGAACGCTTAGGGGACAGTGAAGAGAACATGAGTTCCTGAAGGTAATTCGAGGACAACGCTGAATGAGGGAGCCGAACAGGCTGCGCCGCTTAGGGGACCTGGCCCGAGCCATCGCTTATCGCCAAGCTTTAATCAAACATGAGTGCTGGCCCCGCGCCAAGCTTGAGGAGTTACAGCAGCGCCGGCTAGCCAGGCTTCTTGATTGGGTGACTCAACGGTCTCCCTTTTACCGCGAGTTATGCAGCGCACACCAAATGAGTCAACCCTATAGTCTCCAAGACTTCCCTGTTATGGACAAAAAAACCTACATGAAACACTTCGACGAAATTGTCACTGATCCTCGGTTGCGCCTCTCCCAACTACAGGAACATATGGCCCATGTTTCCGGGGACGAGTATTACCTGGGCGAGTATCGTGTGCTTACTACGGCGGGTAGCTCCGGGCAGAAAACGGTGGTAGTATTCAATCGAAAAGAGTGGAGTATCCAGGAGGCGGCAAGCATGCGGATTGCAGCCATGATGGGAGTGGTTCCCTTCTCAAGGAGACGCCCCACGATTGTTACCATCGGCTCTCCCAGCCCTCTGCACGATAGTTATCGCCTCCCCCTGAGCATGGATATCGGCCTTTACCGGTTTCACGTGTTACCGGCTACTGCTCCTATCGAAGAGCTGGTTCAGCGGTTAAATTCCCTTCAACCCCACATCCTTCGGGGTTTTCCATCCATGCTTGGGCTGCTTGTGACAGAACAACTTCAAGGGCGCTTGCATATCAATCCCTGTATTATCGCCGGCGGTGGTGAACCACTGCCCAGCGAATTGAGGAAGCAACTTCAGGCTGCGTGGCAAAGTTCTGTCTTTGACATCTATGGCACTCAGGAGGGACTCCGCGCTATGGAGTGCAACCCTGGCCAAGGGATGCACATCTTCGAAGATTTGGGCATTGTTGAGGTAGTAGATGAGGACAACTGCCCTGTGCCTGACGGGACTCTAGGACACAAGATTCTGTTCACCAGTCTCTTTGGTTTCACTCAGCCCGTCATCCGCTACGAAATATCTGACATGATGGTACTGGCTCCGGAGCCGTGCCCGTGTGGCCAGCCATTCCGCCGTATTCTTGCCATCAACGGCAGGAATGACGATGTTCTCTATCTTCGAGGTCGAGGAGGGAGACAGGTTGCCGTTCATCCTGTCCATTTTTGGAACGTTCTGGAAAGCTTCGCCGATATACGGCAGTACCAGGTGGTCCATGAACCGGACGGCATCTGCTTGCGACTGATGTTCGAGGAAGGGAATGGACACGTAGCTAGTAGCGTCCGGGAACAGATGGCACGGAAGTTACATGCCCTGGGCGTTGATCGCCCGTCTATCCGTGTTGAACTGGTGACCACGCTGGAAGACCGCTCCCGTCATATGGGGAAGTGGAAGAACATCATCTCCAACGTAAACCAGTCAGTGCAATAGCCGCAGATTATTAGCGACCGGATTGCCGCGCGTTCCAGAAAGCTATGCCTGCGGATGCGGCGTGATTAGGCGATGAAAATGAGTTCCCAGGGTGATAACATGGCATCCCGTTTATTAGAAGTTATTATACGGGCTATGTTGCCCATCATAAACAAAGTTCACGCAATAGCCCTCGGTATCAAGCCTCGCGAAAGAAGCAGCATCATCTGCGTTGAGGTAAGACGTCACAAGGGCTGTCCTATCAAGCTGGAGGACGGTTGTGAGGTTAGGCCTGGCGACCCTGTCATCAAACTGCACTTGAATAATGCTTGGATTGCTGAGAAACGGCGGTCAAGCTCAGGGTCAGGGAGGAGGGATTTCCCGCGGGGATTCGTCTCCTACTTAAAGGACGGCTTGCAACTCCTGGCCACAGAAGTAGCCAATGGGAAATATGGTGGCATCGTTGCAGTGTACGGCTGGACTGCCTTTCATGCTCATGCTGGACGGTTGGGATTCCAGGTCATCGATTTGCCGAACACCCTGAGGATAAAGCTGGCCCGACTCCACATCGACGCACTGATGCAGGCCCATCATATCCCCTGGCTCAAGAGGCGTACCGCCTCTCGTAAATCCGTGAAGGTTAAGGCGGTTTGGCTCTCCCGTGCCGAACTCTTGAGAATCCACGGCTCGGTCTCGTGATGCTTCTGTCTTAATAACACGAAGGCTAAGGCCGAACTTGACCGGTGCCCTGGATAATCCACTTGTAGCTGGTCAGCTCTTTCAAAGCCATAGGACCACGGGCGTGAAATTTCTGTGTGCTTATGCCTATCTCGGCACCTAATCCAAACTGGCTCCCATCGGTGAAACGAGTGCTGGCATTGGCATAAACACAGGCAGCATCCACTTCGTTAAGAAAGCGCGTTGCTGCCGAATGGTCTTCGGTAACGATAGCTTCGGAGTGCCCTGATCCGTATTTCTCAATGTGCTCCAGAGCTTCGTCCAGAGAGTCAACCACCTTGATAGCCGCTTTCAGCGACAGGTATTCCTTCCCCCAGTCTTCGTCTGTTGCCGGGACCAGTTTTAAGGAAGGGACAGGCTTAAGTATAGTCAAGGCTTGTTCGTCGCAGTGCATTTCCACCCCGGCTTTGGCCCACTCTTTAGCAATGGAAGGCAGGTAAGCTTGAGCAATCTGATTATGAACTAAGATGCAATCGAGAGCATTGCATACGGTGGGGCGCTGAACCTTAGCATTGTAGGCAATAGCTACCGCCTTATTCAGGTCGGCATTCTTGTCCACATAGGTATGGCAAACACCGATGCCGCCGCTAAGTACCGGCATAGCGGCATTCTCTGAAACAAGCTTTATCAAACCAGCACCGCCACGGGGAATCATCAGGTCAATTATTCCCTTCATCTTGAGCATATGGTTGACTAAAGCTCGCTCCGTGGACTCAATAAGTTGGATTGCCCCCTGGGGCACGCCAGCCTGGTCGCAAGCCTCTTGAGCTACTTTGGCTAAGGCAGCGTTGGAATTTATGGCTTCCTTCCCACCCCGAAGGATGACGGCATTGCCTGATTTAAGGCACAGGCTTGATATGTCTATGGTAACATTGGGGCGGCTCTCGTATATCGCACCGATAACTCCCAAAGGGACTCGCCTCTTGCTTATCTGCAAGCCATTGGGTAAAGTTCGCATCTCAAACACCTCGCCTACGGGGGCAGGCAGTGCAGCCACTGTTCTTGTGTCCTGAGCTATGCCCTCAAGGCGGGATGGCGATAGCATAAGCCTATCGAGCATGGCTTCGCTCATCCCTGAAGCCTTCGCCTCTTCGTAATCAATCTTGTTGGCTGCCAGAATTTCATCCTTTTTGGTGATAAGAGCTTCAGCAATATTGAGCAAAGCTTTGTTCTTAACCTCGGTGGAAAGGAAAGCCAGCTTCCTCGAAGCTGCCTTAGCAGCCTTTCCCTTCTCCTCTAGCTCTTTTATAGCTGATTTCATAGCAACTATCCTTTCATGCCTCTCTTTTGAAAATTTCTTCCGATTCTCTGTATCAACCGTCCATAAGCGTTCTTTGGCATTTGTCTCTCACATTTTTGTAGTGTTCACAATATCACCATATTGTTCCTATGAACCACTTCGTCGCCATAGTCGTAGCCGAGGAGGCCGAGGATTTTACCGGAGTGCTTCCCTCCGATTATAGCTAAATCGGAAGAACTATAGTTGGAAATACCACAGCCAATGCGTTTGCCCTTCTCGTCCAGGATATCCACAATATCGCCGCGATGAAACTCGCCCCCCGCCTTCATAATCCCCGCAGGGAGCAGGCTTTTATTGTGCTCCTTGAGGGCTAAGACAGCGCCTTTGTCCACCGTGACCTTGCCTTTGGAAGCCAGCCCGCTGAGCATCCACCTCTTTTTACTCTCCATCTTGTTCACCTGCGTGGGAAAGAAAGTGCCTATGTCTTCTCCCTGGCTAATCCTCACCAGTATGTCAGGTTCCCGCCCGTCGGCGATGATTACATTGACCCCTGAACAGGTAGCTAGCCTGGCTGCTTCAATCTTGGTCGTCATGCCGCCAATCCCCTGGCGACTGGCAGTATTACTAGCTATACGTTCAACCTCGGCGTCAATCTTGTCCACCCGGCGAATAAGTTGAGCTTCAGGATTGTAACGTGGGTCGGCAATGTATAAGCCTCCGATGTCGGTGAGCAGTGCTAGAAGGTCAGCATCAACCAGGTTAGCCACCATGGCGGAAAGATTATCGTTATCCCCGAATTTGAGCTCTGCAATCTCATCGATGGCGACAACGTCATTCTCATTGACAATGCAGATTATGCCAAGCTCGATAAGGGCCAGCAGGGTCTTACGAGCATTAAGATAGCCACTGCGGTCGGAGAGGTCTTCCTTCGTGAGCAATGCCTGGGCTACGGTTATATCATACTGGCTGAAAAGTTGTTCATAGTTATACATGAGGTGGCTTTGGCACACAGAAGCCAGGACTTGTTTAAAAGGGGTGTTCTTGCGTTCTGGAACTTTTTTAAGCTTCTGTCTTCCCGAGGCAATAGCTCCGGAAGAGATTATTATTATCTCCTTCCCCTGGCCGTGGAGTAGGGCTATCTGCTCCACCAAACTTGACATAACTTGCAAGTCGAGATGGTCAGTGCCCGAGGTAATGAGGCCGGTGCCGAATTTAGCCACTATTCGATGGTAAGACATTGGCATAAATCTAGCAGTTTTCACTCATACTGACAACTCAATCAAGGAAAAAGCAAGACATTCAGGCAATCGAATCCGCCAGTAATTGGTGGCCTGGAGCGGTATGGTATAATCTGTGCTGCTCCTTGCTACAGAGTAAGAAAGAAAGGGTACATATGACGGGCTCTGACCATTGCCCGTGGGATTAAGTCGAAAGTATGAAAACCTTAGTTCAATGTGATTTCGACGGTACAGTTACCGAAGAAGATACTAGCTTCTTTCTTTTAG
>JAUVXS010000114.1 GCA_030603485.1 Dehalococcoidia bacterium | reverse complement strand
TGGGAGAGGTAATCCAGATTTCCACCACCGTAGCCAGGCACCCCGTACATGCGGTACCAGGTCTCGTCTCCGAGAATCGTAGGAACCGGGGCATCCTCGAGACCAGCAAGGGCGTCTCTTAGCAGTTGCTGGTTGACGTATCCAACGTCCTCTACAGCCGCCAGCCACATCTCCATGCCTGCCCAGTACAAAGGAATTCCCCAATAATCCAAGAGAGCAATGCCAGGCACACCAAAACCCGTAGGATCTTCATCATCCAACCGAGCCGCGATTAAATCATATACATCTGTAATGGCCGAGTTTGTCTGGTTGTAAGAGGCAGTCGCGAAACCCATTATTCCTTCCACCAGAGTGGGGTTTGGCGCCCCTGGATTCGGGAACGTGAAAGCGTAACCCCCGAAGTTGGCGCCCGGTCCGAATAGCATAGCTTCTGGGTTAAACATACCGAGCGACCCATGAACTACTGTCATGGCTGCGGCAGTAAGGGCGTTGACATGGTCGACATAGGCAAAACCGCAGAACAGGTCATAGGGTGTGGCATTCATAGCAGCTATAGCAGCGAGAATTACCTCGTCTGCATTCAGAGCCCCAGGGTCAAATCCAATTTCAACATCGCCAACGACGTCGAAGTTAGCATTGGCCGTGGCTAAATACTCGTCGCCGTGCTCACCCTCAATATGAACTACATACGCCGTTACGTTGCCGGCGGGTTCAGCTAGTGCCTCCTCGAGCATGGCAGCCACAACCGGTAACTCGTACCAGTCCGAATAGCTCAGATTGATAAACACGTAGGGCCACAAAGCGAGTTTGGTGGGATCGTTCGCGATGCCGGTGGCACCACCCTCAAGGGTAAACAGCACTACGTTGGCCGCATTGGCGATAGGGGCTTGAGTGTAAATACAATCGGTGCCGGGACCGCCCCACAGAAAGTGAACATCGCCGACATCTATATCGTCGCAAATTGCTGCCGTTATATCCCCTACGTTCCATGTCGCAACGCTAAATTCACGCACATCTAGTTCCAGATTCTTGCTTGTGCCATATTCACTTAGATAGACCCCGCCAGCGAGGTTAACTTGCTCAACGAATTCCCTGTAAACTGGCCCGGCTGCCAGCAGGTCAAACACAGCCAGTGGCTCGTCCGTATCTCTTGCCAAAGCAATTACGAGGCTATCTGGCTCGGGCGGTATCGTCGGCCCGCCGTTGCCGTCACAGCCGATGAGACCCACGCTGAGAGCTAGCACCACTGCTAGCGAGATAAAAAGTATTTTACTTTTCACTGTTTCTCCTCCTTTTTAAAAATTTTCAAAACTGTATCGCATTTTCCTGTCATCAACCCATACACATCCCTCCTTTCATTCATGATTTGGCTGTGTCATCTTAGATAAGCTACATCTCTTAGAACTGCGCTTCATCACCTCTCTTCATTGTGTCTTTATGTCCGTATAATACCACAGTAATGTCAAAATCCTGTTAATTGAGCATGTCAGCATACGTTGCGGCCTTATGGTTTTTCGTTCGATTTTCAGCGCTGCCGGTCATCCTGTGAAAGCTTCGTTTTCTGGTCTCATATATGAGTCTATCACCCCCGCAGCCGTCTGTCAACCCACCATCCCCGTTTAGCACGTCAGTGATACATCTTCTTGCTATTGTGATTAGGACAGCTACGAAGCATCCTCAACCTTAACGATATTTCCATTTTGTCCTAAATAATGGGGTCAACCTCAATATACTGCAATTATCAAGGCATATACTCAGGTGCTCTGCGATAAGGGAGTCTGTAATCCGGGTCTTTCAGATATAGGCATGTATTACAGCATCTCTGTTTGTTAGCGTATTTAATAACACGAGGTCCATCGTCAAACTTCACAATATAAGCACCAACATGATAAATCGGGCAGTTTATGTGAAGCCTTTCAACTATACTTACAATGCGTAGTTATGTCTCCTTAAGAAGCGTTCTTAGTTTATCTTCACGATTCTTTCTTTTCTTGGCTACTATCAAAAAAGTCCTGGGCACATCTGCCATAAATGCTTTTGATTGTTCGGCAGCATCAGTGTAAAACGAGATGAGCCTCTGCTCCATATCAATGGACTGATTCAGGGCATCAGTGCGGCCTGGTGCCTTCACCGGTTCTCTCTCAAACGTATATTTATCAGTTTCTACACTGAAGGCAAAGCACCCCTCAATGGCATCAGTGATAACGCCGTAGTATGCCCTTTGAATCATCGTTGTATAGTTATTATTCTCCTTGGAAAAGGTGAGAAAAAGCTCTGCCGCTTCGGGATATATTTCTGCCATCTTTTCATAAAAGCCAGCAGAATCCGCTTCCAGTTGCTTGGCAAAACTGATAACCGACGCGCTTGTATTTAACTGCATTTCATATCTCCTCCATTACTAGAGCCATCTTTCAATTACCACCTTGCTTTCTGTAAAGAAGCGGATAGCTTCCTTACCTTGAGTGTGTAAGATTCCAAAGAAGGAGTCGCCCGTCCCGCTGAAGGGGAAAAATGCCATGGGTGCCACTATACCGATGTTTATGCCAACATTCCCGCTTTTAACTCTATACTTGAATTCTCGAGCAGTTCTTCCGTTCGAGGTAAAGATAGCATTTCCATTCTGGAAGGGACTGTCGTTACATATTCTAATGGCTTCATCAAGGGTTTTGACACGGATAATACCCATGGTGGGACCAAATATCTCCTCGGTAACTATCTTCATTTCAGGTTTAACGTTTTCCATGATGGTTGAGCCCAGGAAACAGGTATCGGGATAGTTTCCTTTAATCCTAAAATCACTCCTGCCATCAAGTATTATCTTAGCACCCTCTTCAATACCACTACTGATATATGAAAGTATTTTCTTCTTTTTCTCGGTATCACGGACAGGACCCATTTGAACTTCCTCATCAAGACCATTACCAATTACTATCTTCTTAGCCGTGTCTACGACACCGCTGATGAATTCGTTGTAGAAATGGTCATCATCGCCAACAATAATGGCATTCTGACCAGCTAGGCAGCGTTGCCCCGCATTACCGAAGAAAGATGTCATCAATGCCAGTATGGTTGCTCTCAGGCTGCAATCCGGCATGATTACCATAAAGTTTGACGCTCCACCCTGAGCAATGACCCGCTTGCCAGTGGCGCCACACCTCGGGTAGATAACATTCTTGGCAGTGGGAGTTGAGCCGACAAAAGTGATACCCTCAATATCTGGGTGGTCCAGCATTCCGTTGACCACCGTTCTTCCACCATTAACTACATTCCAGACCCCGGGAGGAAAACCTGCTTCATCTACAAGTTCCGCAATTTTCATCTGGCTTAAGGGAACCTCGCTTGAGGGCTTGATTACGACGCAGTTGCCAGTCGCGACGGCGTAAGGTGCTGACCAGAGTGGAATCATGAAGGGGAAATTAAAAGGTCCGATGATACCAAAGACGCCCAGTGGCGTAGGAATAAGATATTCGTCAATACCGGACGCGATATCTTCAGAATTATAACCCTGCATCAATGTGGGAATACCACAGGCAACTTCTACATTTTCAATGCCGCGCCTGGTCTCACCTCTGGATTCATCAATTGTCTTCCCATGCTCCTGAGTTTGTACCCTGCTCAACTCTTCAAAATTTGCCTCAAGCAACTCCTTTAAACGGAAGAGGCATCTGGCACGAGCAACCGGCGGAGTTCTCCGCCAATCGGGGAAAGCTGCTTTGGCCGCTTCAACTGCGCTGTCAATCTCTTCCTTGGTTGAAATCGGGACTCTGGCAATCACTTCTCCATTGACCGGATTGACCACGTCCTGAATCTTACCTGCGGACTCAACCCATTCTCCATCAATGTAATTTTTAACTTCTAATATCCCTTTTATTGGTTCTTCTAAAATCGCCATTATTACCTTCCTTATCCATTTTCTTAGACCTTCTTAAATTCTTACTATACATTAGGTAGTCATACATTACCCTGATAGATAGCGTCCCGTCAAGTGGTGTAAATTACCACCGCTGATCTCTCTGTGTCATCAATTGTCACAACTCTTATTATTAACTGCATTTGTCAATAATCGTGTTGACATATACCAAGGAAGTCTTTAATATTACCTAGATTAAGTTCTTGTTTTTTGTAACTACCAAGGCAGTTAATCAGTAAACACGAAGCGCTTGTGGGACTCAGTCTAGAATCCTTTCGAATTTTACGGATTGACCGTCTACTTCGTAGAAGGAAATAATATCAAAAATGAGACACACTCGGTTTGATAATAACAACGGGGGAGATTGAAAATTGAATGTCAAAACAAGTAATGATCTGATGGAGATGATAGGCAAGCAAAAGGTCATCAATAGACCCGAGGTCCTTGACAGGTACTCTCATGATAATAGCTTTACCTTGCCGATGCGGCCACGGTTAATTGTACAACCCCGTAATGCGGATGATGTGCAAAAGATTGTGACGTGGGCCAACCAAACAAAAACACCCCTGGTACCGGTAAGTTCGGGTGAGCCCCACTTTCGTGGTGATACCGTGCCGAGCGTGCCGGAAGCGGTCATTGTTGACCTGCGCCGGATGGATAAGATTATAAGGATTGACCGCAGAAACAGGATAGTGATAATTGAGCCGGGAGTAACCTATGCCCAGCTGCAACCGGCTTTAGCTGAAGAGGGCTTGAGACTCTCCACGCCACTGCTCCCCCGTCAGTCAAAGTCAGTAATCGCCAGTCTGTTGGAGAGGGAGCCGACACTGGTACCCAAGTACAACCACACACTGCCTGAGCCATTGAGATGCCTGGAGATAGTCTGGGGCAACGGAGAGATACTGCGAACCGGTGATGCAGGTGGCTATTACCCCACGCTTGAGCAGCAATGGGAAATGGGTCTAGCCCAAGTTTTCTCCGGAGGTCCTGGTCAGGTGGACTATTACCGGCTCGTTTCCGGTGCCCAGGGGAGCATGGGTATCGTGACTTGGGCATCAGTAAAATGTGAGATTTTGCCTAAAGTGCACAGGTTTTTCTTCATACCGGCGGATGACCTGAAAGGCCTGATACAATGCGCTTACCGACTGCTGAGAGTCAGGCTGGGTGATGAGTTCCTCGTATTGAACAGCGCTAACTTGGCTGCTATCCTGAGTAGCGATGCTGACGAAATACAAGCCCTGAAAAGTAAGCTGCCACCATGGGTTATCATTATGGGAATCGCTGGGCGTGATCTTTTCCCGGAGGAAAAGGTGGACTTTCAGGAAAAAGATACCAGGGACATAGTGCAGCAGTTCGGCCTAGAATTACTTCCAGCGGT
>JAUVXS010000084.1 GCA_030603485.1 Dehalococcoidia bacterium | reverse complement strand
AATGCCTTGCGCTGGGGTGGGTATTCCGGGGACATAATACCTGCTTGGTAGCAGGCTTGATTGGTATGGTGTCCCTGGAATTTCGCATTCATAATGCTTTCTGTATAATGGGGAACTAAGATGGCCAAACGAAGAGCGATAACCGGGTACTCCGGTAATGGCCTTCCGTATGCCTGTATTGGGAACGGCGCGCGTAACCTCGTTATATTTGGCGGATTAGAATTTCGTCATAAGCCGCCATCCGGCATTATGCTACGGATGAGCACCGGTTATTTAAGGGGACTCGCAAATAGCTATAAGATCTACATTGTAAACAGGAAGCCCGGTCTTCCCCCGGGATATTCACTGAGTGATATGTCGGATGATTACGCTGCCATGATTAAGAATGAGCTGGGTGGTGTGGCCGACATAATCGGCGTCTCCACAGGGGGGGCGATAGCCCAGCATTTTGCCGTTGACCATCCGGATTTAGTGAGGCGTCTCGTCCTTGCCATGACCGGTTTCCGTCTGACTGAGGAAGGCAAAGAACTGCAGGTGAAAGTTGCAGACCTGGCACGAAAAGGCAATCGGCGAGCAGCATGCGCATTACTGGGTACAGCTATCATGCGGAAGGGAATTGCGAAACACGTTTTCAAATGGTTTATGTGGCTGCTAGGTCCTCTCATTATCCCTACCGACCCTTCGGACGGGATTGTGGAAATTGAAGCAGAGGACCGACATGACTTGAGTGACCGCCTGGACAGGATTAAGGCAGCTACCCTGGTGATTGGCGGTGAAGAAGACTTCTTTTATCCTGTTCGTGAGACAGCCAGGAAAATACCCAATGTCAGGCTGGTCCTGTATCCGAACCTCGGGCATAACGCCATGTTCGCACGAAGCCGCCAATTCGGTGAAGAAATAAGAGCTTTCCTGCTGAGCTGATAAATAAGACGTCCCAGTAGGCCTAACTGGTATGGTGTCCCCGGAAGGCCTGACTTTGTTTCTTCAGGCCGCACGAAGCGGAGTATGACCATTGCTCAGAGAAATACGTTAGCTCCTTCTTAAGGAGAGGAAAACCTTATATCCCACGAAGACAAGAACAGCCAGGGCGACAGCAATGCCGATAAATCTCAGCTTGTTGTCCAGGCCACCAGGTACAGTTGTATATATAATCGTCCCCAGGCCGCCTAAAATCAATCCGGCCCCGAAGATACCCAGCCTGCGTCGAATGAAGGTGCCCCCGACGGCAAACAACACCCCCAGAGGTAAGACAATGAAGAAGATGTTCCTGTCATGTATTGCTTTTTCCTGCCGATATTCTTCCTGAACTTCCATCCATTCTTGCTGCCACTCTTCGTACTCAGGGCTATCGTAAGGTGGTGGGAACTCGGGATAGTCAGGGTATGGCGGGGTGGGATAGAAGGCCTCGACGCCCACGATGACAAGCAGGATAAGCAAAATCGCTATAGCCACAACGTAGATGACTCTAAGAAAACGCATCTATTCACTCCTTTGAGGGTTGATCAACCGTGTTCTTCTCCGCATCTCAGGTGATCCTTCTGTCAATGTCCGTTTATTCTTACCCCTTCTCGATTCAATTATATCTCTAACTACCCCGGAATGGAAGCCGTGCCGCATATGCAACTATCAGATATACTGCCTGTCATAATCCCGTAGAGAATACTATTCTGGGGACATAATACCTGCTTGATAGCAGGCCTGATTGGTAGCAGGCCTCATTGATATGGTGTCCCTGGAATTCGTGGCCAAGAGATATACTATCGCCGTGGAATCAATTCAAAAAGAAACAGTCTCTCTTCAAAAGAGAGACTGTCGGGCCAGGGCTACTCACCCTAGCGCTGTTGATTATATAGTAGTAAAACAGTTAGGATTTGTCAAGTGACTTTGGTGGTTCCTCATATGGAACGTGTAATCGCGTATGTCGATGGCTTTAATCTTTACTTTGGACTAAAATCCAAAGGCTGGAGACGATATTATTGGTTGAATATCCAAATGTTGGCGCAAAACCTGTTGAAACCGAATCAAAGGTTACTTCTTACGAAATATTTCACGGCAAGAATTGCAGGGCCACCAGATAAAGAGAAACGGCAGTCAACTTATATCGAGGCTCTGGAAACTCTCAGTGAGTTTCAGATTCTCTATGGAAAATATCAACTCAATCCCCGTCAATGTTCCCACTGTGGCTTTCAGGATGAAGTGCCTAACGAGAAAATGACAGACGTGAACATTGCTGTGGAGATCCTCAGTGATGCCTACCAAGATGAATTCGATGTCGCTCTGCTTATCTCAGCAGATAGCGACCTGGTGCCGCCAGTCAAAACAGTGAGAGAGCTATTCCCCAACAAACGAGTAGTAGTTGCATCTCCTCCAGGTCGATACTCCATTGGCTTAGTAAAATCTGCCAGTAAGAGTTTCGTCATCAGTCGTAGGAATATTGCTAAGAGTCTTCTCCCTGAAGAGATAGAGAAGGCGGACGGCTATATCATGCGATGCCCACCCTTATGGAAGTAAGAGAATAAGAGCAGCTATAGCTAACCATTTATGGATACTGGCGGGGCAATTGAGCTCAAGTGGGCTTCTTTTTTGTCGGGAAGGGTATAATGCGGGGTTAATTATAGGAGGTCTTCTGGGGACATAATACCTGCTTTGCAGCAGCCCTGCTTGGTAGCAGGCCTTATTGGTACGGTGTCCCTGGAATTCGGAATAAGACCACAACTTTGCATAAAAGAGACAGCGATAACTCATAGTGTATAATGGCGAATGGCTCTTTCCGGCTTCATAAAACCGGAGTAGTTATGCTGAAGCGATTCGATTCAAAGTTCTCGGGATACTTCTACGTGGCTGTGGCAGTTATCATCTGGGGCTCTAATGGTGTAATTGTAAATTTGGTTCCCTACGACGCGTATACTGTCGCTTTTTTCAGGGTCTTATTTGCCAGCTTCACTCTCCTGCCTGTAGTACTTTTGACTCGAAAACGTGAAGTCATGAGTGCTGCCAGACATTGGAAGATTATGCTGAGTTTAGGCTGCCTGCTCGCTTTGGGTTGGGCGTTGCTTTTCCATTCAATGAAGCTTATTGCGATCGGCAACGCGGTCTTGCTAAATTACACGGCACCCATCTTTGTAGCTTTACTTGCCCCCCTGGTTCTTAAAGAGAAACTTGAGAAATCTACCCTGCTTGCATTAGCCATATCCGTGGTAGGAATAGGGATTATTTCATATCAGCAAAACCTTCAGATTAGCGACCCTAATGGCTTTAACCCATTGGGAGTAATTCTTGGGCTACTTGCCGGCCTCGCCTATGCAGGATTCATCATTGTGTCTAAGAGGGCTTTGTCCAGCTTCTCAAGTCAAGTCGTAGCATTTTACGCATACTCTGTAGCTTCAATATTCCTCCTTCCCTTCGTGATAGGTACTGATTTTTCTCCAGCTTTAGCTCCATGGATACTTCTGCTGGTTTTGGGTGTCTTCAACACAGGATTTGCCGTTACACTCTACCTCAAAGGCCTTGGAATGATAAAAGCTCAGAAGGCAGTGGTTTTCACTTATTTGGAGCCTGCCAGTGCTGTGGTTTTCGGCTTTATCTTTCTAGCCCAGCAACCCACCCCACTCATGCTTGTCGGTGGTTTTCTAATTCTTATCGCTGGATATATTGCAGCCTCAAGATGACTTCATCTCGGGTGGTCACAGCTTATCTGCGTTTCATCAAGTTTGCCATTGCTTATCAGTAATGATGAGGAAGCGTAATCAAGTATTCCGGGGACATAATACCTGCTTTCTAGCAGGCCTGCTTGGTAGCAGCCCTGCTTGGTAGCAGGCTTGGTTAGTATAGTGTCCCTGGAATTGCTAATTCCGAGAACCTAGTACTAACCTCCTAGTACGTACGAAGACTTGACAACCGCCTTATATATGTGCTAATATAAACATTAGTCCCGAGTAGCCGAGCAGGGACCTGGCATGAGAGTTGGGTTTGGTGAAAGCTGAAAGGTGCAGGTAGCGGCCAGCACAAGGGAAGCTGAAGGCCAGGCCGGACGATGGCAGGTGAAGGAAGTGAGGTTACTCGGGGCGTTTGATTTTTTTACTGGCTAAGCATCCTTGTCGCAGTTTGAAATGACCCAATAAATAGGCTTGATACTTGCGTGGATATCAGCCTATTCAAGTTTGACTCGTAACCACAGTTCACCATCTACGCCTTTGATTTCGGGGTATTCCGGGGAAATAATACCTGCTTGGTCGCAGGCCTGATTGGTAGTGGTCCTCATTGGTATGGCGTCCCGGGAATTCGCTGGAATTTGGAATGCGCCTGACTTCGTTGACCGGTATTCTTTCGTAATGTTAGAATATGAAAAAGTCTTGAGTGATTGTTTGCGGCAGTTTGCGCTCAAGGAGAATTATGGAGATCACTATACCAGAAGCTATTAAGCAGCCACGTCAGGTCGTGAAGCGACTGCGGGACGCGTATCCCGGGAAAGAGTTTACACTCGACGGTCGCCCTGTCGGCGACCTCGGTGAGGTCCCTGCACAATTCGAATATGGACAATAAGGAGGCACTAATATGCCAGAGTTAGGTCTATCCGTCCCTTTCTGGGTAATTGCTTTGATATGGTTAACTAAGGTTGTGTTGCTGGTTTTCGTCTCTGCTCTTCTGGCGTGGCTTGGAGTCAGGGCACTGGATGCTCTTACCCCCCATATCCCTTATCGCGAGCGGATTGGCGAGAGCCCGGTGGCTGTCGGGTTGTTCGTGGCCGGCTTCTTCATCCTGATCGGCCTTGTTATCCACGGCGCTATTACCGCACTGACCGCGGTCACAGCTCCAATAGTGTGGTACATCTTCGACTTCAGGGCGTGGGGGTTACTGGCTATAAGCTTCGTGATAAGCTTACTTCTTGGAGTGGCCCTATTCTATATCGTGGACAAGCTAACGCCCAAAATACCGTTTGGCAGTATTAAGGAAAGCCCGGTGGCTGCAGGGCTACATATCTTTGGTTATCTCGTCTTCTTTGGCTTAATACTCCATGCGGCACTGACCGGACCGTTATGAAGAGAGCCAGAGTTTTACTAGGTTTAATAGTTGTCTTATTAGCTGCGGTGGCGACTGCTGGCTATGCCTCGGCATTTATGTCTGAAGGTTTCTACGACAGGGACGGCCATATCTTTGATGATTGGGAGATATGCAGGACCAGGGCCTTTGGTGAAGACGGTTTTTATCAGATAACTGAGATAGGATTTCGCCCCGTTATTGCCTTTCAGAGCCTGGGGGAAGAGGCTGACCTGGCCTATAGCCTGGGTGAGCAAATGGCCGCCAAATATCCGGACCCGGTACGAAGGGCGGAGGCGGTATTTTATTTTGTTCGTGACGGAGTGGAATATACCCCTGATATAGACCAAGATGGAAATGGAGAGTTTGCCCAGAATGCCGACGAGCTGGCTACAGCTATTGTCGAGGATGGAATTGGGTATGCTGATTGTGAAGATATGACGGTATTATTGGCGGTCATGTATAAGGCTGCCGGATTACGTTCAGCCATAGTGCTTGTCCCGGAGCACACTGCGGTACTGGTTTATCTACCTGAATATAGCAAGGCAACGGCCTTTTTTAAACTGGAAGATGAGCCAGGATGGGTCTGGGCGGATGCTACCGGCAGAAACAACCCGCTGGGTTGGGCGCCTAAACAGTACCTCAATGACAGGATAGCTGCCTATGAAATTTCTGCCGAGGTACCTGCTTACGAAATACCTGCCGAAACAGCAGCTCCGTTAAGACCACCTCCCACCCCGGCTACGGCGGTTACCGGAATCGGCCAGGGAACCACCTACCGGCCCTATCCCTTCCTCGGTATAGTTGGTTTATTTTGCATTATGTCGTTGTTCAGACGGAGGCGAAGACGTTGAGCCGGACCCCCGTGTGCATCGTCAGTGATGCTGGCATGAGTCAGCAACGGACACTGTAGTAGCTGAACTCGTCACAAGGTGGAACGTCAGATGTACCTCTTTGGTATCGATTCTTGCAGAGGAGCTATCTACTCGGATGAACACAGCGTTGCCCGAAAGGCAGGAATGTTTAACACAAAGAGCACCGGTCTTCGGAGGCTGAGCTCGATACCCCGTCCAGTAGTGTCCGAGATGGTCTGATGCAGTTACTCTGGTGCTCGTCCTGCAATTGACCACAGCCAACCACATTGTCGGAGACTGCAAATTTCTACCTTTTCTATTATAATTACTATATTCATGACTGCTATTCTGCGGGTAACAAATCTGACTAAACAATACAATCATTTTACGGCGGTAAATAGCATTTCTTTCGAAATAAAAGAAGGTGAGGTTGTCAGCCTGCTGGGGCCCAATGGAGCCGGAAAGACCACAACTATCCAGATGCTTCTCACCCTTATTGCTCCCACCAGCGGAGATATTGAAATTTTTGGGAGAAATCTTCAAGGGCATCGTGAGGAACTGCTTTCTATGATGAACTTTACTGCTCCTTATTCTCTTTTACCCTACAATCTTACACCCAAAGAAGCTCTAACTGTATTTTCACTTCTTTACGGGATTCGGGATTATAAACAAAAGGTGAAATTCCTCCTCGATGAATTTGATCTTGCCGGGCTGGTTAAAAAAAGGATAGGTCAACTTTCTTCGGGCGAGCAGATGCGTCTCGGTATAGCTAAGGCATTTATTAATAATCCTAAACTTCTTTTACTTGATGAACCCACTGCCTCTGCTGATCCCTCCATCGCCAGAGAGCTCAGGGAAAAAATCTTGAAATTCATGCAGGAATCAGGCGGCGCTGTTCTCTGGACCTCTCACAATATGCGCGAAATAGAGACAGTATCGGATAGAATTATTTTCCTTGCCCGGGGACAGATTGTAGCCGATGATACTCCGCAAAACCTTAAGAAACGCTTTGGCCAAGAAGATTTAGAGGAAATTTTTGTTACTATTGCCAGAGAATCACTCAGCAAATCTTTATGAATGCCTTACACGTACTAGGAATATTTTACCGGAATATAATCCTCATCCGACGAAGCGTCCCTAAACTATTCGCGCTTTTTGGTTTTATTACCGTCGAATTGTTACTCTGGGGATTTATCACTCTCTGGGTGCAAACTCTTGCTCCGGGCGATGCCAGTTCCGATTTTATATTGCTTATCCTCACCGCCTTTATCTTCTGGTCCATGTTCGCTCTGTCCCAACGCTCTTTTAGCATTTCTTTTTTGGAGGAGGTCTGGTCGCGCAATGTCATCAATCTTTTTGGCTCTCCAGTGAAGATGAGCGAACTGGTTCTGGGATTTGTCCTGGTGGGTGTTGCTCAGACTTTACTGGCTTTCTTTTACATTACCCCTCTGGCTTATTTGCTCTACGCTCTCAATATCTGGAACCTGGGGCTTTACATCATTCCCCTTTTTATGAATGTTCTTGTTTTCGGCTGGGTGCTGGGCATGGTGACCATCGGGCTGGTTGTCCGTTTCGGACCCTCAGCGGACATTCTGGCTTTTTTCATTCCCTTTCTACTGCTGCCTTTCTCCGCAGTCTTTTATCCCATATCTATATTTCCTCCTTTATTACAAAAATTCACCTTCATCCTGCCAACCAGGCATATGTTTGAAGGTATGCGCACAGCTATAA
>JAUVXS010000085.1 GCA_030603485.1 Dehalococcoidia bacterium | reverse complement strand
AGAGGTGATTTTAGATGCGCTCAGGAGTAATCGAAGTAATCAACAAGAATCTGAAAAAACTCTCCCAACTTGAGGGATTGTTAAACAGCTTGCTTGAATTGGATGAATGCCACCCGGAGCTTGGGGGGCTGCTCCAGAGATATGAAACAGTTTACGATGTTACCGGTACCCTTATGAATCGGGAGATGGCCAGACGGGGTTATCTTCTGATGGTTGGTGCCAATGGTGACAGGATCGCCTTTGTGCAAAAGAGCAAAGAAAACCTAGTGCCTGAAAGCTATATTGTTTATACCGATGAGGAACTCAGGCTGTTTGGAAAAGCTGGGATAGTTGGGGTAGCTGAGCTGATTCACGACGTCAAAAAGCTAACCCCCACTGAGGTGTTGGGCATAGAAGACAAGCTTCTCGAAGCTAGGCATCCTTGCTATAAGGATACTGGGCTCTGTCACCTTGCCGAGAACCAGCCCCTTTCCGGTTGTGTTTATGAGCCTGTCAGCTGTCGGTGGAGGGTATAGAGAAGTTGAAGGAAGTTCAAGGAGACATTTGGGATTACCACAAGCAGGGTCATTGGATAGTCATTACTACTAACGGCTTTGTAAAGAAGAATGGTGAATGCGTAATGGGTAGAGGGGTTGCTGCTCAAGCTAAGTCCAGATTCCCTGACTTGCCATCCTTGTTGGGGACGTGGATTAAGGAAAGCGGCAATCAGATTGCCCTTTTCGGCCATTATCGCATAGCCACATTTCCGGTTAAGCGTAACTGGTGGGAGAAGGCAAGCCTTTCTTTAATAGAGGCGAGCTGTGCGCAGTTAGTGAATTTGGTGGACTTGGCCCATCTGGAGACTCCCATCTATATTGTTAGGCCTGGGTGTGGAAACGGACTATTAGATTGGAAAGATGTCAAGCCTATTCTTGAGAGATATCTGGACGACAGATTTATCATTTGTCAGAAATAGTCTTAGGAGATGAAAATGGCAAAAGCAATAAAAGTATTATTGGTAAGAGACGATGGCACACAAAAGGAATATACCAACTTCATACTCAATACTATGGAAGATTGGGGAGAAGGGAAAGGGGCTAGTATTCATAGATATTTGGGCTTTGATTGCAGGGATTTCCTTGTACCGGTAATGATAACCAAAGCTGCTATTTATATTAGTCAGCTCAAGGAGAGATTTCTTCCTGAAGGAATCGACCTAGCTGAACTTAGTGGAGCAGATATTAAATTATCGGATAACTAGAGGGCTCATTAACACCTTAGGAGATAAAAATGACTGAGATTTCGATAGCCAGACTGATGGCATATCATAGGAAGCGGAGAGTAACACTTCGAGGAACCGATAATCAGATAATCAATTGGCCACGATGCCTAGCTATATGGGATAAGTTAGGCCGACCAATTGTCTATGCTGGATCCGGGGACCCCTTTTTCGATTTGTCGCTATATTTCTTTCCAGAGAAGCTATCACTCCGGAAGTTGCAGAATATTGCCAACTGGCTGAAGGAGCATTCAGGAGAAAGAGTCCAGAAGCCACTTCAGGACAAGCCTACCCCGGTATCCATACCGTGGTCTGACAGCCTTATTATCTATGAGCAAGAGAGGCATGGCGCCTATGCCTTCTATGAGATGGAAAACTCGCCTATTTCTTTGGAGCCTTCACCTAAAAAGTCCAAGAAACGGAGGAAACCGCTTACTCAGAGTGTCCTGAAACCTGAAGAGATGCTGGACCCCCGTTTCCAGGAATTCAATCTGCGCTTTCTGCTAGCTGCTCAAGTCTTTTCGCCCAGAATGGCTATAGACCTAGTAAGGAGTTGTCATGAGGATATTGAATTATTTGGGTTTGAATATGCCCGGAAAAAGTGGTCGAAATTTGTTGGAATAGTAAAAGTGTAAAGGAGGCAAACCATGGCAGTTGAGATTGAGGATAGAGGAATGACATTTAAGAGCTGGAAAAGTTATGCGAAATTCCTAGAAATTGAGGTAAAAAAGTTACAGCAGCTTCTTCCTACTGATCAAGTTGCATCAGCTTTTGAGGGTGCTAAAGCGGAAATAGGAAAGGAGGCTGAAGCGATACTAAAGGAGGCAAACCATGGCAGTTGAAGAAGAACACAAAGCCGGATTTGGAATTTATAAAATGATGGGATGGAAGCGCCATAATAAGTGCAGCCTACACGGACATTACTTCCGAAACAATAAGTGCCTGGATTGTGGGCTCACCTTTGAGGAGTATAGCAAGAGAGTGGGCCTGAAGGAGGCAAGATGATAAGGATACAGAGGAAAAGGTCACTGGGTTGGCGAATGCCTCCTAATGCTGTGTATGCAGGAAGACCTACGGTATGGGGTAATCCTTACAATGTAGCGGAAATGGGATTAAGTGAGGCCCTGAGACGGTATGAGTTGTGGCTGGATGAAAAGATTAAGAATAACTCAGACTTCTTGAAACCCCTGTATGGTAAAGACCTCGCCTGCTGGTGTCCCTTGGCAAATCCCTGCCATGTGGATGTGCTGATAAGAAAAACAAAGAGATGCTGTCTTACCTGTAAATTTGGGCACGATTTTACACTGCATTTAAGACGATGCTTTTGTGATGCATTATATGAGCGGGTTAAAACAGTTGGCGATTGTGATTTTTGGAAGCCAGCTAATTAAGGGAAGGAGACAGAGGGAATGACCTACTTTAGAATAGTCAGAGTTGAGAAGGTTAAAAATCCATCAGGTTCAATAGGCATACGGCGTAAACCTATTGGAGCAAATGCAAATACAAAGGAACAGGCTGAGTTTATTAGAGACGAGCTTATCCGAATACTTGGCGATAATTATGAAGTTCTAGAACACCAAATACCACAATCTTTAGAGAAATATCACAATCTTTAGAGGAAAGGAGATAGAGGAGATGCCAGACCTGATTAAAGTAATCGATAGCCAGACCGGGAAACTAAAGAGGTATGAGCACGCAGGGAATCATGTCCTAGCCGAAGTAAATGATGAGAAGCTAACCATTACCAAGCTAGGTGAGAAACATGGATATTATGCACGAGGACTAACCCTGATGAAGGACGGATTCAAAACCTATTAAGTACGCTAACCGCCCGGGCCACTGCTCTGGATCCACTACGCCAGGGCAGAAGCCGGCAAGGTAGCCGGAAATAATAAGAAGGAGATAGGAAATGGCAAAGTGATCAATCAACCTCAGCGGCGTGAAAGTTTATGACCGCACCGGAAAACTAATTCGCACCGAGAAACCCCACACATGGCGATATTTTGTTGAAAAGCGGGATAAGGCCGAATTAGAAAAATCTTAACTGCCCGACCCACTGCCAGGGCAGCAGCCAGCCGGTTAGGCTGAGACTAAAAGAAAGGTAGGTAAGAAAAATGCCAAAAGTTAAAGATGTAATTGAGTCCCTGAAGGAGTATGACCAAGATGAGCATATTGCCGCCGCAATCTGGAGTGAGGATGATGTGTTGACCTGTGCCAAAGAGCTTGGTATCAAAATAACCCGGGAGCAAGCCGCGGAGCTCATTGACTACATAGATACCCACGAAGATTGCGACTTGGGGATTACTTGGGAGACGATTTACGCTCTTCTTGGTGTATTTGAGGCCGATGGCGCCTTTGCCGTTTAGAGGCAGGCAGGCGATAAATCTTGAGATGGATAGGGAGATGAGTATGACTATACCTTTTCTTGAGGATTGGGAAAAAGAACACCTTGACCCTGAAATAAGGGACATAGTCCTGGCTCTCAACCGTTTGGGCTATATTACCGTGATGTCCTGTGCTGGGCACCACGATAATGGAAGAGGCAGCAAAATGGGGGCAATTGACCTTGTCAGAGGCCCAAGGCACGAAGCGATACGGGCCATCCTATCACACGCTGGGTTAAAAGGTATCCGAGTAAGGAAGCTGCGCAGGATACCGCCCTACATAACTGACAAGGGCGTAACCGAAGTCACCAGGGCAAATTTTGCTGGCATTGGAGCTTTCGGCACAGAGCGCATCCAACAAATGATGAAGAGGGGAGTATGGCCGACATAAAAAATTTGGAGGTGAAAGGTGAAAGGCTTGGTTGGATTTAATGGAAGACAAGTACGTCGTAGTCATAGCCGAGAGGAGCCTGAGGGGCTAAGGCGAGGGCGCCGGTGGTATAGCAATCACCAAGAGCTATTGCCGACTGACGCTCTGAACAGAGATTTTGAGTTGATAGCCATTCACGTCTACCGCGAGCCTGACCCATATGTCCTTTACGACAGGTGGGGGCGGATACTTTACCAGTGGCCAGAAGACTATGAGCCGTCGTTTGTAGAGGTCTTTGAGGTCAGCCGTCGGTTCCTAAAGCGGAGGTAGCCGATGAATCGTAAAGAACCAAAAGTGGGATTGGAGATTGTCCGGTTGAACTGTCCCAATTGCCAGCGTCTAGTGGCGCACACTATCAAGCTGGCAAAGCAAGGCTGCCCGTGGTGCGGCTTTGATATTAAAAGAGCCTTTTGCAGGTACTCGGTAACAACTATCAACCTTTGGCATGGCGGGGGCAAAAATTAAAAATGACACAAATAACCCTGAAAGGACACGTTGAGCCCGGGCAGCTGGAGCAGCTCATTGCCGCTGCCGATAATCCCAGGGATAAGGCTTTTATTGCTTTTCTGGCGAGAACCGGTGTTCGTGTTTCTGAAGCTATCGAAGTTAAGACAACCGATATTGACTTCCAGGGAAGAACACTGGCAATCATTCATCTCAAAGAGGGGTTAAAGCTAAAGTGTCCGCATTGTGGAGAGGGTTTAGGCAAAAAGCATGTCTTCTGTTCCGGCTGTGGGAACAAGGTAGACAAAGCCATACGGGAAAAGGTTGCGCAACGTCGCCAGCGCACAATTCCAATTGATTCTGATACTTTAGGCCTTATAGGGGACTATCTGGAATGGCGTCGTAGCTTCTCATATCGCGGATTGTTGGTATTTCCATTTAGCCGGCAAAGGGGCTGGCAAATTATTGAGAAGCTGGGGCGGCGTATAGGAATAAAGGGGCTCCATCCCCATAGCTTGCGTCACTTGCTGGCCACAACATGGGTCGACAAAGGACTGGACGTTAAGAAGCTTCAACTGTTGCTTGGCCACGCCAAGATCTCCACCACTATGGAATATGTCGACCGCTCCGTAGAGCAATTGAGGTCTGAATACGAAAAATTATGGGAAAGTGAAGAAAATGAAAGAAGAGAGACCAAGGATTAAGAAAACGAGAAAACAACCCCTCCGGCGGCGGGAACCCGGAAGCCACATGAAGATAACAACTCCCTGGGGCCGGGCAGGGTCGGCATATCGCCCTGGAATTTTTACGAAACGCTATCTTGAAGAACACGGCGAAGCCTGCGTCGCCGACATCCACTATGCCCTAAGCGAGGAAATAGAACGCCTGAATGCGGCAAGAATTGAGGAAGGCAAAAGGCCTCTCAGGCGGCCAGTCTACTCCAGCTTTGCCAAGTACTTCCACTGGTTCAAAATACTTGGCTTAGTTGAGCCTGTCGGCAGGCGGGAGCCAGCCGTTTACGACTTTTTGGAGCAACGTGTGTTCTATCGAATGACCAGCAAGGGAACCTCTGAAGAGCAAGCGTGGTTAGACCCGGCCAGGGCGGCATCTGGTTAGGATAAAATGATAAAATTAAGAGATTTGGCCAGACAAATAGTCAGTGTCAGCGAAGCCGAAATCAACAAGCGAGAAATCATCATTGTTGACCTGCGCCACGAAGTTGAACGGCTCAAGAAAGAACTGGCTGAGGCTAGGAACCAAAAATTGAATATTATGCCAGCAAGATGTGAGAATTGCGTGTACCGGATTGTGGGTATGCGGATTTTAGAGAAAGAGGAAAGGGCAAAAAATGAAAAATAGGGTGATTTGGGCCGGCATAGGAGCCCTGCTGGTTTTAGGCTTGGTGGGGTTGTTCACTGGCATAGTTCTCTCCCTGGGTGGCTAGTTACCATGAGGGTTAAGCGACAGGAAGCAACCGGGGAAGTCGCTGTCGCCTAAGAGGTATCCGCTGTATTAAATGCTCCCCCTTGCGCGTTTCCCAGCTCTCCTTAGATGTTGGCATACGGCTGATGGTTCCCATCATCTTCGGATCCAGTTCGACAGCGCACATTAAGCAAAAGAACTCCCTTTTCTTTTGGTAGACTTCGGAGTAAACGTTGCCTCCACAATGCGGGCACCTGACGGTCAGAATTATCATCGGCCTGAGGATATTTTAGCAAAGAACGCGAAAAGGATAAAGCCTTAATTGTGGCCTGTATGGGTTACCTATCTCTTTTACTTTCCCTTTTGTTTAAAGAATCCCTCAATTCTATAACCATCTGCCGTCTCCCAGCCTGCATCCTGCAATACTTTTATATTCTTGGCATACTTACCAGTTAGCATGACTGAGGCATTGTCTGTGATTTCTGGTGTCAAGATGTAGTCTAAACCCTTAATTGATTCAGCCTCGGATGTTAGTAGCATCATGAAAAAGGCTCCAGGCTCAAGTACCGCCTTAAACTGCTCAGGAGTCATAATTTCTGCTGGCATTGATTTACCTTCTTCCTCTTTGTGCCCTCAGGGTGTCGCTTCATATTAACGTTTTGTCAACCCCAGTGTCAATAAGGGGAAGGGGATACTGGGGTAAAAAAGGAAGAGGGACCTAAGCCCCTCTCCCTCGCTCTGATACCATGGGTTTCTCATCTCCCCTGGCTCGCTCTTATTAGATGGGTTTCTCGTTTCCTATGGCTCGCTCCTGCTTTCTGGGTTTCTCCTTTACTATGGCTCGCTCACATCTTATGGGTTTCTCTTCTCCTATGGCTCGCTCGTAAATGATGGGTTTCTCTCCTCCCTTGGCTCGCTCTTGATTTATGGGTTTCTCTTCACCTATGGCTCGCTCATTGTCAACGGGTTTCTCTCATATACTGGCTCGCTCTTTTTAAATGGGTTTCTCTAACTTCTCTGCTACTCCTTTCCCCCTGTGCCCTCAGGGTGTTGCTTCATATTGCCTTGGTCTCCACTCAAGAGCTGTGTTGCCTTCACAAACACCGCTACTATGTCGTCCTTCCCGAACTTCCTTTTACCCGTCTCCTTGATTGCCCTAGCTATCACATGTGCCATCAGGAGATGCTCGGCTTTGACCACTGCGGGGTCAATTCCTTTCTTACGAAGACTCTTGATCATCCATTTTCTGATTAGCCCGTGTGTCCACGGATTACGGAAGTCGGCGGCTGCCAGACCGGCTATATTTTCAATCTGCGATTCGGATAACATCTTCAGTCTTTACTTCTTTATTGCCCTGCGGGGCTGCCGGCTGCCCTATTCTTTATAGTTGGGAGCAGCGCTCTGCCAAAACAGCTTGGCAGGACCCTTGCCCTAACAGCCCCACAAAGCATCTGGATATAGGATAAATATTTGGAGATTTTAATTTTATAGCCAGATTACATTTTAGCATATTCTACTAAAAAAGTAACTAGTTTTTTAGTTTTTCTAAAGGTTCTATTGACAAATGGGTAAAAAATGTTATAATATAA
>JAUVXS010000051.1 GCA_030603485.1 Dehalococcoidia bacterium | reverse complement strand
GCCAAGAGAGATAAAGATGGAATTTGTCCGTGGTTTTGCCGATGTTGGAGGCAATATTCGCCCGGCTAATCGGGATGAGGCAGGAAGACACAGAGTGAGATTAGACATCCTGAACTACCCGACAAACTGGGAAGTCCCCGTCCAATTATGCACCTTGCTCCAGGAGCATTTGGAAGTTCCTGCTAGAGTTATCACTTGGGGACATCCTAACCTTGGGCGAGAATGGAGAGAGCACCAGCTAAATATCTATGCTGAAGACTTCAGAGATGTCGGATTCTATTTTGATTACAAACAGCAGGCTCTCGATGAACTTGCACAAAAGAATCTGTCCCGTTTTAATTCTCGTGCTAAGCTATGTCCAGGCGTTAGAAAAGGACGACGAAAGAAACCTGCGAATACGCTAGAGAATTCGGATAGACTTGATGCTCGGCTTGTCGGAAAGCACTTCAATGCATATTGGCAAATTTGCAGAGCACTGGGATGTGAGCGGAAACCCACACCAAGAGAGCAGCTGGAGTTTGTTCTGGAAGTATAGGCGTGGCTTACCGAAACGAAACTGAGATGTATCCAGATGTTACAGCCTGGCTCGCCAGGGTTTTGGGAAGCCGGTTTCCAAGGTGTGAAGTCGATGTTAGAGACACACATGCGTCTTCCCTTAATGAATACATCAAGAGAAATGGGCTTCAGCGACACTTCCGAAGTGATATTTGGCAAACCTATGAGATAAGAGTAGATATTACTGCCTTTATGGTGCACCGGGATCGACCAGAGCTTGTTTTTGTGGAGTGTAAAGTAATACCTATTTCCCTCTTACATGTTTCCCAGCTTCTCGGCTATAGCCGTGTAGCTTATCCACTAATGTCCTACCTAATCTCCACAGAAGGCATTGGAAATGCTGTCGCGGTTCTAATTAGCAGATATGATAGGATTGACATATTGCAGTATTTTTGGGAAAAGGGGAAGCAACCACGCTCAGTCATCTTAGGCAAGTGGAACGAGCAGTTGAAAGAAGTTGATGTATCTTCGATATTGCCACCAGGAGCTTCTCTGGTTTAGCACAAGATGGGATTCGAAGATAGAACAGCCCAAGCGAATACCCTAATATCAAGTGTGACCGCTTCCGTTTGGGAGCATCCGAACCTCAAATCTCGTTTCCATCATATACCATTCGGATACGAGACTCATATTCCTGAGAATGTCCGCCAGAAACTCAGATTTATTCGCACTAATGCTGCTCGCCATGTCAAATTCGCCCCTGATTTCTTTCTTCTTGATGACCAACTTCCTGAGAAGGTTTACCTTTTGGAATACAAGTGCACGCAGACACCCATCGCGCTCGCAAGTCGGATAAGTGCAGTCGCAAAGGCTGCACACAAGCCTGGACTAAAAGCAGAGGACATTGGTCAGTGGGAAGAGGCAGCCTATGACAACTATCTTGCTCTCCATTCTATCGGGGCATCAACAGTAATTGTCAACTATTGCGCCTATCATCCCCGCCTGCTGCTATGTGACTTTGTCCACAGGGTTGAGCTTCTATTGCGAGCCTCAGTGACTACTCCCACTCAGACAGGTAGTCGAACGCCTTTTGTAAACATCGACCTGAACTCAATGCCTACCCTTAACACTTTCCTCACGGATGAACACGGTGTGGCTCCAGCCATTATTGACCCTATCTTTGACGGACTGAAACAGCAATTAGCTACCTTGCTTCCATTAAAACCTTGGCGGTCACCATACTAAAGGGAGAGTTTTTCCCTCATCTCAAGTTATCCAGAATCTTCTTGTTAGCCTATTGCTTCACTCAGAGCTCAATCCCTTCTCAGAAGTTGCCCTCTGCTATTGACCGATAAAGCCTCAAGCTATCCTCCTATGGTATAATTGATTGAAGAGAGGGAGGTAAACATGGGCCTTTTTAAATTCAAATGTCGTGCAATGAATGTTGAGCATTCCTGCTGTTATGCTAATGGCGAAGAGCCATTTCATTTGCCCAAACTCGCAAAGTGTGCTGCAGGAATGGTCGAAGCAACTCAGGGATTGTCATTCCAGGGCGTGATAAAATCTCCTGTCAACAACTATCAGATAGATGTCAGCGACTTTGATTCTCAATGGATTAAGAAAGCAGCTACCATTGGTTACAGAGTGAGCCCTCTTCCCAACATGAGGGAGCTTGGTGACATACCTAACATCAAACCGGATGCCATTTTGACGCAAAGCAATGTGAATATCGCAGTTGAAATTGAGAAGTCGAACGAAAAGACAATTTGGTTCGATTTCATAAAGCTTCTTATGCTCATTGACCAGAAGATGGCGCATTTTGGATTATTGGTACTGCCGCGCAACTATGCTTTCAGAACTGGGACTTGGAATCTATTCAATGAAGCACGCTACTATAGATGGTGCCTCGCAAAATTTGCCAAAGTAGATACTGGTTCACTAGCGAGACTTGCGATTATTGGATATACCCAGGAGGTCTACACTTCCTCGGGCTGGGCATTGCTTAATGATTCAACGTTGAAGACTATTAAGGAGCGAGCACGTGCTCATTTCTCATGATTGACCTTGAGCCCGCCAACGAACAGGTCTGTTATGCCTACTGCAGGCGAGCGGCAAGGTACGTAACATTCAGCCATCCATGACAAAACCCGTAGATTCACACGCACAAAGCCTCATAATGTGAAGTTTGCTTATTCGGTTCTTAGTTTCACTGTTCCTCTTTGTTTTATAGTGAAGTTCGAGCTATCTTCTCCCTATGCTGCAGATATAACATAAACCCTTCCTTTCATTGCTCCGTCTTTGTTTTACAATGAAGTTCGAGGCAAAATGTTGACTTTTATCAAATTCCTTTCCTCACTATAATGGTGATTTTAGGCGAGGAAGGTCTAATAGGGGAAGGTCTAATAACAGTGCGTTTCCCTGAAAATGGGTCCCGATATACTATGCTTGAGTTGACAAGGTCTCTTAATTCTCTAAATATTTCCCTAATGACAGGCTTTTTCCACAACCGGGAGGCGATAAACCTGGCTGACTTCGGAGAATACCCTGAGTATCTGGCTGCTGCTGCCCCGGTGCAGGGAGGCTCCATAAGTCCAAAACAGAATCTTTCCCACCGTAGATGGTGAATGAAAAAAAGGTCAGGACCACGACGGAAAGCCTCAAGGCTGGTCTGGCCTCTTGGCCTACCTTTAGGATTAGCCGATATCCCCTTAACCCAGGCGGGATTGCCTCTTTTATTCATCTTTCCTAATTGTTTCCGGTTTTGGGAATCAATGTAGCAAAATGTAGTAATGCCCTAACGACAGCTTGGTTTTCCTTTCTTATGAGTGCGTCGCGTTTATCACACCACTTGTTGAAGGTGCGCCAGTGTTGCCACTTGTGCTTGTTAATCCAATCATCGCTAATCTCACCCAACCAGCGTGCCTCAATTCTCTCTATGCGGTGTTGGTAAGTCCAATACCTGTTGCGATCGCGTCGTTGCTCGTATGTCAAGCCATAACATAATCTACACCGGAACTTCGTCGCACGCTGGTCACCATAATACATCGAGCAAGGCAGATAGACCTTGCCCACACGCCGTCCGCAAGACGGACAGATAAACCAGGCACGCCATCCACCAAATCTGCAACATGCGAGCGTCAAAGCAATTTCCTGAGTGTGCTTGCACCCGTCACGTGTGAATCGGATCACCGCACCTTGCTCGCCAAATTCCCATTCAAAAGAATCTTCTGTATCTCTATCTGCCCACATCTGAGCGAATTGAAAGTAACCCCACGCACTCAAAGAATGACAGGACTCTACTGGCAAGCGCGGGCGTCCGCACCGTATGCCACCCCTACTCATGCCATCATTCCCTTTTTTACACCCTGTTTGTCATAAATCATTTGGAAACCTTGACCACTTCTGTTGATTTTATCACAATCTGGACTTCGGTCTATTACTAAATCACCATAGGATGTAACTACCGTAACTATTGTGCAGTCTTTGGTGATTATCCTTAGCTGGTATAATGTAATTAGCAATAGAAATGGAGATGGAAAAGGCGGATGCCCAAGAGGATAGACCTAGACCCCAATGTTCGAGGGGATAGCGAATTCATTCTAGTCAGAGCACTATTGAGAAATTGTTTTGCTGTGGCGAGAATGGAAAAGATTGCCAAGCAATTCCCGGAAATGGTGGATATGCCACTCATGAACTATCCCCCGTTTCATGAAAGTCCTGGGACTGATACGAAACCTCCAGAGTATTCTATTGAAGAAGACGTACCTGTCAACATAGACAAAGCCAGAGTCGAGGAGTATGCCCTTGAGCTGCGGAAGCTGGCTGACGACTATGGTTTGAGGTGTGATTGGATAATAGAGAGGCTACATACTCAAACAAGGCACATGATTGACCCTTGGTCCCGTTTCTTTAATATTGTTACCTTCACGACTCAAGTTATTGATGAATTTAATGTGCGTGTCCCAATATCACCTGAGACGAGAAAAAAGGATGTTCTTCGGGAAGTTAACAGGGAGTGGCAGAGAGTGGCAACCCATCCCGAATTTAGGCAGAGAGTAAAGCCCCCGTTGAACTTGAGCGACGCCGTTGAGTTTCTAGGTCTTCGTCTCATTTTCAAATGGAGACCAGAAAGAATAATGGAATGGTACAACCACAATCATCCCCCTCCTCACTACCTGCTCTCAGACATTGAGACAGCAATCAAGAAAGCTGCTAGATTACTAGACGTTAAGTTGACCAGGAAGCGCCCACGCAAAGCTAGACAGATATGACTCAAAGCTTGTCAAGTATCTGGCAAGGTAAAAACGCTGCTTTCTATCCACATCAATTCTCATTCCAAAGCTAGAAAACGGTAACATAAGCCTTCCCCTTATGTGCACCTTTTCAAGCTAATTTAGGGTTTAGAATAGGCTTAGGAGACAAAAATCCTAGGCTTATTTGTTTTTTGAGGGGTGTTTATGAGAGGTATAACCATCAGAGTAGGAAGGATACGAAGAGGACTATCGCAAACCGAGCTAGGCAAGAGGATAGGACTCACTCAGACAGAAGTATCAAAGCTTGAGCGGGGTATTTTTATCACATCCAAGGGAACCTCGGTCAAGATTAGGCAAATATTTAGAGAAATAGATGAAGATGAGAACAGCAATGACCAGCGAAAAACATGAGACCTCTGATATAGCTCTAGCAGCTTTCCTTCACTGTTCTGGCACTCACCTTTCAGGAATAGACCACCAGGATCGCCAGCGCTGCATCTTTATTTTTGACTCTCCTAAACCTGAGCTAATCTCCAGATGGCAAGAAGGCAAAGCTAATGTCAACGCACTGGCTTTTCACAATGCTTACCAGGAACTAAAGGCAAGGTTGTTTCGAGGTGTTTGAATGAAGGGGCAGACGGTCAAGAGTAAGGCAGGTAAGTGCCAAATCGAAGTGGTTGCCAATTGGCAGCATACGCAAGAAGTTAGTCCAGCTTTCAAGCGGTTAATGACGTGTTTACTTCAGCCACGGGACAATCACTTAGTAGAGATATCACGGGAAGATGAGGAGCACCAGAATGAGTAGTGATGAAGACTATATGCAGACAACTGATGGGCGATGGGTAAGAAAAGACAACCAAATTCTCCAACACACGCAGCTCAAACCACTGGAGAGGACTCAAACATATAATCGAGACCAATACCTAAGAGTATTGTCTCAATGGCTATACCTTGAAGACCTTGAAGCTGTAGACATAATAATGGCAACTGCCTTGAGTATATATTTACCAGGCGACCCGGTATGGCTTTTTCTTATTGCTCCTGCTGGTAGTACTAAAACAGAATTACTTCGCTCCTTTTCTGGCGAGCCTTTTTATTCCATCAGCACCATGACCCCGCAGACACTAATTAGTGGGTTAAAAGGAAATAAGAATATTGACCTGCTGCCTCAACTAGACGGGAAAGTGCTAATAATTAAGGACTTCACCTCAATACTTTCCAAGAAAAGCGAAGACCAATCAGCCATATTTGCTGATCTCAGGGAAGCTTACGATGGTTATTTGGAAAAGAGTTTTGGTAGTGGTGTGGGCACCAAGCGGTGTCATAGTAGATTTGGGCTTATAGCTGGCGTAACTGGGGTTATTGATATGTATCGGGTAATACACTCTTTGCTTGGTGAGCGATTCTTAAAGTGCCGGCTTCACAATACCGCTGAGGCTGCAATTAACAGAGCAGGAGACCTTGCTGGCAAAGAGGAGGAAATGCGCAGAGCATTAGCCGAGGCTACTAGGACCTGCTTTGCCTATTACGCTACTCATACTAAAGGGCAAGATACTATCACTGTCGACAAGGAAACTCATGAGCAAGTTAAAGCTTTGGCTAATATAACGGCAAAATTGCGCTCCGAGGTAGCCAGAGACCGATGGCACAAAGTGCAATATCAACCCCAAGCTGAAGTAGGGACTCGCCTTACTAAACAGTTCCTTAAATTGGCACAAGGGCTAGCCATATTTTATGAGCAGGATAGTGTAGGGGGAAAAGAATATCAAGCTCTCTTACGCATAGCCCAGGACACTGTTGCCAGTCAAAGGATGCAGCTAGTCCTAGCTCTGGCAGGAACTGAGCCACTAAGCACCAAAGAAGCAGGATATAGGGCTAAGATTCCAACTGAAACTACCAAAGAACTCCTAGAAGATCTCTGGATGCTTAACCTCGTAGACCGCTCCGGAGAGGCAGCCTTCTCATGGCAGTTAACGGAACAGGTCAATAGCCTACTGCTACAGGCACGATTAGCTTCAGGGACGCAAAACACCCTGAGAACACACGAGAAAAATGATAATAGCTTTGGTTAGCTTATCAGCGTTTACAGGGGGTAGATTGCGTGCCCAAAGTTGGAAAAACTGGCGAAGGGAGACTTGACAAACTATACAGATATGTATATAATCATAATATGGCTGAAATACACTTAACCACGCTGAAGTGTGAGCGCTGCGGGCATACTTGGATACCACGAAAACCCCAGAAACCGCAGACATGCCCCAAGTGCCGTAGCCCATATTGGCAAACTAAACGATGGAAGGGGGTAAAGAAATGAAAACGCCAGAAACATATCCAGACCCCAAGGGGTACTTGAGGTACGCGAATTATAACCGCCTGGTGCATCGGAGCGTAATGGAGAAGAAACTAGGGCGCAAGCTACTTCAGGGAGAGATTGTTCACCACAAAAACGGAGACAAACAGGATAATCGGCCCGAAAACTTGGAACTCATTTCAAAGAAGGAACACTACAAGAGACATGTCGTACCAATACTAGAGGAACGAAGACAAGCTCAAATCAAGGAGAAGCTGATACCACAATTGGAAGCCCAAGCCGCAAAGGCTATTATGATAGGCTTCGCTGCTGCGGGGGCCGTTCTGTTCATCGTAGGGCTAATAACCAAAGGCAAGCTGGATATGTGGTATATAGGGTTAGTGTTCCTGCTTGCAGCTCTATTTGCATGGTACTTTGTATGGAGGAAAAATGAAAGCTAGTATTTACTGTAGAGTCAGCACAGACAATCAGGAAGCGGAAGGCACAAGCCTCGATAGTCAGCTTAAAGCGTGCCAGGACAAAGCACGAGAGCTTGGATACGAGATAAACGAGGAATACACAATCAAAGAGACTTACTCAGGCCTGTCTCTTGACCGACCGAAATTGGCTCAACTCAGACAATGGGTGAGGGATAGGGAAGTGGATGCGATTATTGCCTATACTCTGGATCGTTTATCCAGAGACCCTGTCCATTTCATTATTCTGCAAGAAGAACTAGAGCGAGCCGGCGTTGTATTGGTTATGGTTACCGAGGATGTAGACAGTTCAGACATGGGTAAACTGATAGCGTATATTAAGGGCTTTGCTGCAAAGCTAGAAGCTGAGAAAATTAAAGAGCGAACAATGCGGGGAAAGCGCGAGAGAATAAGGAACGGCAAGCTGCCAACAGGAAGGGGTGTTTTATACGGTTACGATTACGACAGAGAGCGGGGTATTAACGCAGCGAATGACGAACTCCCCATAGTAAAGATGATAGGGCAATGGGTAATCGAAGAGGGTATATTTTTGAACGAGGCTTGCCGAAGGTTAATGGAGAAACACATACCAGCTCCCAAAGGCGGATATAGGTGGAGCCGCGGAACGGTGGGGCGTATTATGCGTAACCCTGCCTATGCCGGCAAGAGCTATGCTGGTAAGACCAGGATGGAGGGCAAGAAACGCGTTACCTGCTCTGAGAAAGACCATGTTTTGATTCCCAATGCAGTTGACCGAACTGCTTTTACTTGGGAGGAGTGGGAGATGATTCAAAGGCAATTAGACAGGAATAGGGAGTTATCACCACGCAATCAAAAACTAACCTACTTGCTATCCGGTAGGCTCTTCTGTAAGTCATGCGGCAGAAAATACCACGGTGTTCCCGTGCATGGCAAGCCCTATTATCGATGTAGTGGACGGGTGAGACTGCTTTCGGACAAACGCTGCACTAGTAAGACTGTGAACGCTAGGCAACTCGATGAGGCGGTTTGGACTGAGCTTGCCGAAGTCCTCAAGAGTCCGAGGACTATTCTCGCTGGCTTACAACACTTAAACGATGGGATGAATCAAGAGGGCTTCTTAGCACAGGAATTAGACAGGATTACTAGGGAGATGAAAATGCTGGATACAGAACAGGAACAATTGTTACAGTGGGCATTGAAAGGCTTCCCGGATGAGATGGTTATTAAGGCAAATGAGAGAATAAACCGCAAGAGAACGGAATTACGAAGGGAAATCAAGGACACTGAGAAAAAGCTCGAACAAGCAAAGGAGAGCTATATTGACCCGACGAGGGTAGAAGAGTTCTGTAGAGTTGTCAGTCAAAACCTGTCAGACTTCGGAGATACTGAAAAAAAACTAGCCTTAGAAACATTTAAGATAAGAGCCTGGATAGATGGCAAGAGTGTCATACTAGATGGTGTTTTTCCTATCCCCAGCGAAGTGTGTGCTATGTCACAACATTCGTGAAAGAAGGTAAGCCTGGTGATAAATCCACCTCTACTTCGACTACTGCTCCCTCCAGACCCACCACAGCAGCACTTTTAACCTTGGCCAACATAAGGCTCAGCCTCCCTCCCTGAGAAAGTCCTTAATTCTTTTAATTAGTTCTCCATTTTCTTCTTCAGATAGCATAAGGTTGCTTTCCAGCCTGTTAATGTAATCATCGACTTGAGGAAAGCAAGACCTTACCCGGGCTAGCTGTTCATTTTGTTCTCGAATTTCCTGCTCCAAATCACTAAAATCAATTTTCAGTCCTAATCTTTCATCCAAAAAGCTCAGGACTTTTTTCTGAGCCTGGGCATCTTCTATTGTAGCCAGGTAAAAAGGTACAGGCACCCACAGGCTCACCCCGGGAATATTCCTTCCTTTAGCTACCCACAGGAGAAGAGAATTCAAGGTTGGCCTTTCACCAGGTGAAGTTTGGTAATCCATATCTCCGGCCAAGTCATATTTGCTCAAGGCTTCTTTCATTTCCGCTGAGTTAACTACGGAAAGTAACGCTCGGGGAGTAGTATGAGCACTAAAGCTAACCATGGCCCCAAGGATATACAACTCTTTCACCCGACAAAGATGTTCAGCCACATCCAGAACTGAGTTTATAAATTTATTCCATTCAGCACCGGGAGAGTCACTCTGGAAAATTACCAGCTCATGTTCCTGGCAGGCATAGAACCTGCTTTCAGGAAATTGGGATAGATTACCTTCTATGGCAACTCCACCAAGGGAAAAGAAATCCTCCGGTTCAATTTCAGCAAATTCCTGTCCTTTCAGCTTCCGATTCAAGTAGTCAGTAGCTTTTCGCCCCAAATTTCCCATATCTTCGCTCCAACCAAGCACTAAAGAAGACCGGCTAAAGTCCAGTTCCTTATAGATTTTGACAGGAGATACGTCGCTCAACCTCCCCCACCTCGCTTTTTGAAGAACCTTTCAACGTCCTCCATAATTCTCTTCTCTTCTTCCTCGGTAATCGGCCCCGGCTCAGGCGGTTGGGCATAGGCCACATGCTTTAATTTATCCAGTTGCCCCCTTATTTCCAGGGGGATTTGCCGGTAAAATTCTTCAATTCTTCGTTCTACCTTTTGGTCTAACTCATCCAATTTGTCCAGGTTAATCGCTATTTCTAGACTATGGCTGAGGACTTCCAGCACTGACTTCGAGGCTTTGGGGTAGGACATTGGCAATCCCTGAAGATATATTGGTATCTCGCCCATCAGGCAAATAGCCTCAAAACCTCTTTTTTTGGCAACTCCCAGCAAGAGACCATTTAAGCCGGTGATATTTCCATGCCCTCCCCTTCCTTCGATATCGGACATTAGTACAGTATTCCCGTATCCTTTTATCTCAGGGATTAAGCCCTCGCTATTGGGCACGGCCCATACTCTTGGCTTGATGGTATGGTGGGTCAAAGCCACAGCCGCTCCCGAAGTGTAAACTCTGCTACATTTAAATTGCTCGGCTACATCCAGAACCAGGTTAGCCATGTGATAGGCCTTTCTTCCCTCAGCATACATCCTCCCCCCTTCGGTGGGCTGTTCTTCCCCAATAAAAAATATTATATCTTTCCCTTCTGTTTTCTTAAAATGAAATTTGCTGTTGGGAAATTCCAGGTCTTCCAAAACTCCCTTCCTGATCAAGACCCGCTTGGGATAAAAGAAATCCCGGGGCTCAATTTCTCCAAACTCCTCTGCGTCTAATATCCCTCTTAGAGTATCAACAGCGATTATCCCGATATTTCCTATTCCTGGCCAACTGGCTATCAAAATCGGATTCTCAAGCTGCGGCTCTTGATAAAGTCTGATTCCCATCGCACTCCCCAAATCTGATTTCATATTATATACTATCCTTGTACCTGTGTGGTGTAAAATAGCCATTGCCTATGTATAAAGGAGCCAAGCAATGCTAAATTGGGAGAAAGACCTTCCACCGATCGCTAGAGAAAGATTAGCTAGAATTGGTGAGTTGACCCGAGAAGAAAAAGAGAAGATGATAGATTCTGAGAAGGTGAACTCTCTACTCTCAGAATTT